>DATAMS010000490.1:0-19350 GCA_036260495.1 Thermoanaerobaculia bacterium | reverse complement strand
TACTCCGCAATTCGCCGTGCCCTCGCTCGAAAGGCTGGCGCGCGAGCATGACATTGCGCTCGTCGTCGCGCAGCCGGACAAACCTGCCGGACGGGGGATGAAGATGCAGGCGCCGGCGATCGCGTTGAAAGCGCGCGAGCTCGGACTCCCGCTCGCACAGCCTGCGAAGATTCGCGGCGCCGAATTTCTCGATTCGATCGCGGCGCTCAATCCTGATGCCGGCATCGTGGTCGCGTACGGAAAGATTCTGCCGGCGGCGCTTCTGTCGATTCCCACGCGCGGATTTCTCAACGTTCATGGCTCGATCCTTCCGAAATACCGCGGCGCCGCGCCGATCCAGCGCGCCATCGAGCGCGGCGAAACGACGACGGGCGTGACCATCATGCGCGTCGACGAGCAGCTCGATCACGGACCGATGCTGGCAGTCGAGACCACCGAGATCGGGTCCGACGAGCGGACGCCGTCGCTGGCGGCGCGACTTTCGATCATCGGCGCCGAAGCTCTCGCCCGCGTGCTCGCGAACTGGCCGGCGGAAACGACGCAGGATCACGCTGCCGCGACCATCGCGCCGAAGATCGAAAAAAGCGAAGGGTCGATTCACTGGAGCGATACGACCGCATCGATCTACAACAAGTTCCGCGCCTTCGATCCATGGCCCGGCGTTTTCGCGGGCGAATTGAAATTGATCGAGATGGTGCCGGCAACCGGCAACGGCGCGCCTGGAACGATTCTCTCGGCCAGCGCCGGCGGAGTGGTAGTCGCCACCGGCGACGGCGCCTTGCGATTGATCACCGTGCAACGTCCGGGAAAAGGACGAGTGGCGGCGACCGAGGCGTTGCGTGGTGAAACAGAGGTCAGATAAACGAGAGACGAGAGATCAGTGATCTCAAGTCTCTGATACCTCTGATCGCTGTCTCTCTGTGCTGACCGCGTTGTCCGGCGTATCCTGTCCGGCACACATCGCCACGTGAAAGGAACGTCCGCGCTCCGCGGCGCGACCCGATGAAATTCCGCAGCCTCGTCGCTCTGCTGATTCTCTGCTCCTCGGTTGCCGCATTCGGGCAACAGGGGGCATCGCACGGCTCGTTCATCGGACACTTCTTCGGCTACGGATTTCTTTTCCAGATTGCGGCGCTCATTCATTGGGCGCGCAAACGGCCCGAAGCCTTCTGGATTTTCATCATCATCATCGGAGGCATGATCGGCGCGATCGCTTACTTCCTCATCGAAGGGCTGCCTGACTTTCGCAATGTGCAGCGGACGCTGCGAGGCCCGTCGCGCCGGAAACGGATCGGCGTGCTGCGCGTGCTGGTGATCGAGAATCCGTCGCCCGGCAACTTCGAGGAGCTCGGCGAGCTCCTGCTCGAAGACAAGCGTTATCGCGAGGCACGCGAGGCCTTCGACCGGGCGCTGGCCGTGCGTACCGATTCGATCGATCCATTCTACCGGCGCGGTATCGCGGAGTTCGAACTGCGTGAGGACGAGGTCGCGGTCAGCGATCTTCGCCGCGTCATCGCTGCCGATCCGAAATACGATTTCTATCGGGCCGCATGTCTCCTCGGCCAGTCGCTGGCGAGACTCGGACGCACCGGCGAAGCGATGGTCGTGTTCGATAAGTTCGCGCAAAGCGCCACGGGAGCGGAGCCGCTGCTCAGCGCCGCGGAGTTCTACGCGGATCACGGCCGTCCGGCAGAAGCGCTCGAGATCGCCCAAAACATCGCCATGCGCGAAATGACGATGCCCGCCTACCAGAAGCGCCGCGACCGGATCTGGCTGCGCAAAGCGAAGGCACTGGAGCGAACGTTGCGGAAGAAAGGGTGAGTCCCGGGGTCTGCGGCAGCCCTTCACTTCGATGTCAGCGCCCAGTTCACCACTCGAATCCCGTTGAATCGTTTGAAATCCGCGATGTTGAACGTGACCAGCGCAAGGTCATGGGCGTGAGCGATTGCTGCAATCTGCCCATCGATGAACGGTGGCGTCTCTCCGCGGGCCGCGAGACGCGCGCGTTCGGATGCATGCCACGCGGCCGCAGCGGCGTCGTAATCCAGGATCTGCATCGTCGCGAGGACGACTCTCTCAAGGTAATCCTCGATCGTCGTCCGGCGGCGTGAAGGGGGAAGGCGCTCCACTCCGAATCGCAGCTCATGCCAGACCAGCGACGGGATCGCCATCTCGTCTGCATGAAGTTGCAGCCGCCGCAAAACGCCGTCCGACGGTTTCAGACGAAGCGGCTCGGAGACGACATTGGTGTCGAGGAGGAACTTCAGCGTCACAGTGCTGGGTCCCGTCCCGGCGTACGGTCACGAACGTCTGCGAAGATTTCGTCAGGGTCGATATTCAGATCCGCAAGCGCGTGCTCGCTGGTGAATGCCTCCCATGCTTCTGAGAATCCCCGCGACTTCGAGATCAGGCGTTCGTACTGCTTCCGGCCGATCAAAACCGCAACACTCTCGCCTCGCCTCGTCAGTTCGACAGGCTTTCCTGATTCGGCTCTGCGAACGAGTTGCGGCAGATTGCTGCGCGCGGACGCGATTGAATGCTTTTCTTTCATATCTCCCTCATGTACATCGGCATGTACATCCTAACACCGGCACAATATTCTCGATGCACCTTCAAACTGGCGGCGTGCTCGCTATCGATCCGAGCTCAGCCGTATAGCGTTCATCAAATATTGAACAAAGGACTCGGACTTTCCAAAACTGGTACTCCCCTCCTTAGAGCGGCGGACTTATACTGAAGTCCTTATTGACAGGCGGCGGTTGCGGTGCCCTGGCTGGCGTTGGTTGTCGTCGCCAAAAACAAGGAGGCGTTTGTGAAGAAGGCCCTATTCCTCTTTCTCCTTCTCGTCGCGATCAGTCCCATGGCGTTTCCGTCGTGCAGCACGCTCGACATCACCGACGAGAGTCTCGGTGGGTTCTTCGTCGGCGTGCCCGCCAGCGTCCAGGTGCACGCCTGCTGCGGCACCGGTCCGTACACCTGGTCGATTGGCTCCGGAGCGCTGCCCCCGGGACTGAGCATGAATAGCAGCGGCCTGATCACGGGCACTCCGACAACTGCCGGCTACGGTTTCTTCGTCTGCATCAAAGTCACCGATGCAGCGGGTTGCACGCTGACGAGGTGCTACGACCTCGAAGTCGACTGATCCCGCCCACACGCTGACGCATCATCGAGCGCCTTCTTCCCTGCGATGTCTTGCGGAGAAGGAGGCGCTCGAAGTTTGTGGGGGCGTTCGGCGCCTTCCGGCCGCCGCCATGATTCAAAGTTTCGCGGGCACCGTCTCGCCTTCACGCACCGTTACCTGCGTACTGCGCAGCACGTTGCCGCCGTCGACGATCTGCAGCGTGTAGATTCCGGGGGCGATGTTGGCGATACGCGTCTGTCCCGGCGCGGGATCGAGGCGAACCATCCCTGCCGCCGGTCCCGGCCCGAAACGAACGGGCTGACCGGCGGCGTCGATGATCCGAAGCGAGGTTACCGACTCGCTGCTCGATGACACCACAATCGTTCCGCCGGGAGTCAGGGCCACGGTTTGCTCTCCCGGCGCGACGATCGTCATCGTGCGCGGAGCGTACGCCGGGGCACCTACGGTAATGCGGTACGAGCCGGCGGCAAGCGCGACCGGCGCCGGCTCCGCGGTCCCGGCGATCGCGCCGTCGTAACTCTCGCCCGCGGCTGACTCGGCGTGATACCAGCCGTTGAGCGGCTGCGCGTCACGCACATCGACAAGGCGGATCACGATTCCCTGCGACGGCGACAACTTCACTTCGAGCGGCGGTGCGCCATCCTCGCTGACGGTCACCGGAACGCTCGCCGCGCCGTAGCCGGCCTTTTGCACGCGCGCCTCGAAATGGCCCGCGGCAACCTGATCGAACGAGAATCCGCCGCTCGCGTCGGAAAGCGTGGAACGCATATCGGACGCGCCGGAATCCGTCCGCACCAGCTCGACGCGCGCATTCGCGATCGCCGCGTCTGTCGTGGCGTCGCTCACCCGTCCGGTGATGCGAACGCCGCGCAGGTCAATGTCGAAATTTGCCGAGCCCTTGACGTCGTAACGCGTCGAGTACGGCCCTTGCTCGGCATCGTGCACGGTCACCGAATAGCTCCCGTTGTCGATGCCGCTGATCTCGTAATGTCCGTTTCCGTCCGCCGCCGTTTGGGCGTAGCGCTGCGCCACCGATTGCGGCGCGAACGAAACCTGCGCGCCCGGCAGCGGCCTGCCGTTTCGCGTGATCCGGCCGCTGATGGTGATCTCTGCGGTGAAGTCAAAATCGACGTTCACCGTCGCACCGGCATCAAGCTGCACGACTTTTGTCACCGCGTTGCGCGCGTTGCCCGACAGCGGTCGGACGCTCGCGCTGACGCGCACCGAGCCGGCCGCGGCGCCTTCGATGCGATAGCGTCCGCTCTCGTCGGGAGATGCCGAGGCGGAGGTGGAGTCAGGGGACCACGCCTGTACGGAAGTGCTTTGCAATTCGGCTGGAGTCAGGCCGGTGATCGTTCCGGTGATGACGCCGCCCCGCCTGATCACGAGTCGCAACATGGCCGGCGACGGAATCTCCACGTCGCGCAACGTCGCAGAGCCGGTGCCGGCGCGCGACGCGGTAATCTCGTAGTGTCCGGCCGGCGCGCCTTGCATGATGAACGTTCCGCTGTCATCGGTTTGCGCCGACATCCCTGCGACGTCCGCCGCCGAAAACGCCCGAACTTCGGCACCAGCGACCGGCGCACCGCCGTCGAGCATGACCACGCCGGTGATGGACGCGCCGCTACCGAGTTGCGCGTCGACTTCGGCCGCGGAGCCGGAAAGCGTGACGCTCTTGCGGACCGTGACGAGGCCGCTGCGGCTGAACGCGAGCGTCGTTGGTCCGGCGTCGACGCTGTCGAGCACGTACGCGCCATCCGGATCGCTCAGCGTGAACGAATCGTTCGTCGTCGCGCCGCGCGTCGATGCCGTTGGATCGACGCGTACCAGCACGCCGCCCGCGGGACCGCCGTCCGGTCCGGTCACATGGCCGGTCACGCGCACGCCATGATCGAGCGCGACTTCGATATTCTCGACGCTCTTTCCGCTCTCGACGCTGATGTTCGGCACCCGTGCCATCACGTAGCCGGGCGCGGTGACGGACAACGTGTGCGACCCGACCGGCGCACCGTCGATGACGAATGAGCCGTCATCGCTCGTGAAGGCGCGCATGGCCGGCGTGCGCATCACCGCCGCGCTGCCGCGAGTGATGCCCGCGTCGAACGACGTAACCGGATGGCTTGTGCTCTTGTCGATCACGCGTCCGGCAATGCGGCCGCCGGCCGGCACTTCGATATTGACGTCCGCGGCCGGCGCCGTAACCGTGCGCGTCGCTTGAATCAGCTCCGCCGGTTTCTTGAACGCGAGCGTCACCTGGCCGGGCGCGAGATCGGTGATGCGAAATCTGCCGTCGCCGCCGCTCTGCACTGGCGGCGCGTCGCCGCCGCTGATGATGAAGATGTCAACGCCGTCGACGGGCACTCCGCCGCGCGTGACGCGTCCGCTGATCTCGACGCCCGGCTCCAGCGTGACCTCGAGCGGCGGCGCGCTCGCGGACGCCTGCGCGCGCAACGTGCGGGGCGCGAAACCGGCCGCGGTCACGGTGACGTTGTATGCGCCCTCGCGCACGCGCATCACAAACGTTCCGTCGCCTTGCGTCCTCACACCTTCGGCATCGCGCACGCCGCCGCCCAACTCGTTGGCCCTGACCGCGGCACCCGCCACCGGCTTCGCATCGCGCGTGATGACCCGGCCGGCGAGAGCGACGCCGCGCGGCAGGGTGATGACGACATCCGCGGTCCGCGAGCCGGGCGCGACGCGAATGATTCCGGAGTGCGCCGCCGGCAATCCCGTTTTCGTTGCGTCGAGCTGAACGTTCCCCTCTTCGGCTGTTCGCAAAAGAAAGCGGCCGTTCGGCGCGGTGATCGCGCGCGACGGCATGGACACCGAGGATGGCGTCGATAGCATGTCGCCACCGACGCGACGGGCGTTGATCGAAACGCCCGCAACAGCACGCGATCCTTCATCGATCACCGAGCCGGATACTCGCGAGAGCGCGGCCGTGTACAACGTCTTCCGCGCTGTCGCACCGGGTGGCGCGTTGACGACGAGCCGCGGCGTGGCGTAGTTCGGATGAACGGCCGTCAACTCGTATTCGCCGCCGGCCAGACCGGCGATCGTGAAGTTCCCCTTGTCATCCGTGATTGCCCACGCGCCAGGGTCGATGCCGCCGTATCGCGGCGCACCTGCCGTCACCTGCGCGCCGGCGATGGTGGTTCCGCTCTTGATGTCGCGGAGGGATCCGCTGATTGTCGCGGAAGGACCGAGGCGGAAGAGGAACTGCTTCGCGCCACCGGCGAGCCGCGCGCTGATCCGATCGCCCGCACGCGCGGCGATCCTGCGGCTTCCGGCGGGCGCATGCTCGATCACGAACGTGCCGTCCGCTCCGGTTTTTGCGAGGATCAGATCGTCGATCTGAATCGCAGCGCCGGCAACAGGCGTCTCACCATCGGCAGCAACGACGCGCCCGCGCAGCGTGGTGCCCGCGGTCATCACGACGTCGGGATTTCTGAAAGCGACGGTGTCGATCTCGCGCTCCACCGGCGCATATCCGTCGTGCTGCACGAGGATGCGTGAGGCGATGCGTTTCGGATCGGGCAACGAATACTGCCCATGAGCATCGGTCGTCGCCACACTTTCGGTGCCGCCCGATCGAATGATGACGGTGGCGTCAGGCAACGCCTTGCCATTCGCAGTGACCGTCGCGCGAACGAGCGGCTGTGACGGCACCTGCAGAACGCCCACGTCGTCGCCATTTACTGCACGGATTCCAATCGCCGGCTGCCCCGTAACCTCGACGCGAAGATCGGTAACGGACGCCTTCGGATCGATGGAGAAACTTCCGTTCGCGCCCGTCATCGCGGTCGCGAGCGGCTTCCGCGCAGGATCGGCCGAGACCCATCGCGCCCGCTGCTCTTCCGAGGTCTCGAGCGCGAACGCGGCAACCTTCGCGGACGCGATCGCGCGCCCATCGCCCCCGACCACCGTCCCCGTGATCGCACCACGAGCAGCGAACGAAGAGAAGAGAATCGAGATCGCCAGGAACAGAGCCCGCACGCGACGCCTCCGATTGCGACGTCATTACATCATGCCCGAGTTGTGCGACGAAGGGAAAGCCGGCGCGGCGGTGCATCGGCCGCTTGCTATCAACGTCCCCTCACGGCTTCTTCGCGACGCGGCTTCCGTCTTTCGATGGGCCGTACGGAGTCACGTACTCGCGCTCGATGACCGGAGCATGCTTATCGTCGCCGGGTTCGCGCACCGCGGGAAGGATGATGTGCGGGATCGGATCGGTCGAGGCGGCGAACATTCCTTTGCGGCTGCTGAAGTTGCCGGCGAAGGTGGCCACGATGAGATCGAGCTCCGGAACTACCGTCACCGTCTGGCCGCCGGCGCCGCGTGCGGAGAAGGTGTGGACCGTCCGGTTCTTGTATGGATAGTCTTCGCCCCACCAGAGAAATCCGTAGTAGATGTTGCGGAGGTGGTAGAGCGGCGCGCCGGCGCGTGCGACGAAGTCCTTGCTGACGATCCGGCGCCCGTTCCACGTTCCGCCGTTGAGCATCAACTGGCCGAGCTTGATGAAGTCGCGTAACAGAAGACTCATCCCGCCGCCGCCGTACGGATTTCCCGCGGGATCGAGCCCCCATTCGTAGCGGCGGATTTTCATCGGTTCGCCGATCAGACGATCGAAGAGCGACATCGGAGATTCGTGCGCGGCACGACCGATCATGCCGAGGGCCAGGTTGGGACTGGCGCTGCAATAGACGGCGTTTTCTCCCGGCGGCGTGGCCATTGGAACCTTCATGGTGTAGCGGTAGAAATCGGGCTCCGATTCCTGGTCCCACATCTTGTCTTCGTTGCCCGGCGCGTCGTCGTTGGTGTCGTCGCAGAAGTAGCCGGACGACATCGTGAGGAGATTCTCCAGCGTCATCGCTCGCTTCTGCGGCTCGAGGTCCTTCGGAAACGTGCCGCCGTTCATCACCTGATAGACGGGACTGGAGAGTTTGAGCGGAACGCCAGCATGCATCGCTGCGCCAACGAGAAGCGACGTCAAACTCTTTGATGCGGAGCGCGTGTTGTGGAGTTGGTCGCGATCCTCTCCGTGAAAGTACTCCTCCAGAACCAGCTTTCCGTGGCGGGCGATGAGAAGGCCGTGAACCTGTGGCGCGTCCGGCGAATCCATCGGCGTGTCGAGAATCTGTTGGACGAATTTCTCGATCGTGGCGCGGTCGATATTCTCCGCATCGAGCGTGCTCACCGTCCAGCCGTCGTCGCGTGCGAGCGGCGGGCGGTATGCGTAGCGGCCCGGCTGTTTGCCGCGCGGATAGAACGCGCTGTCATCGCCGTCGCGGATGAAGTCGTAACTTCCGCCGCGACTGGGAAACGTGAAGGTCATCACTGCACTCTCGGCGTCATACGTTCCGTTCGCGACCTCCTGCTCTTTTCCGCCGCGCCTCCCGATGAGTTTCAACTCCTTGCCGTCGCGCGTCAGCCGCTCCACGCCTTGTTGTGTCCCCATGTCGCGCTCCGGATTGCGCAGGACGGCGCGGAGCGATCCATCGGGCTGCGGTTGAAGCAGGAGATAGAAAGTAAACGTATCCTCAAACGGATCTACGTTGCCCCGCCAGCGATTGGGACCGTCCGGCTTCAACACGACTGGCGATGCGCCGACGGGCGTGGCCCGCCAATACACCTGCGTTCCGGGCCGGAACCAATGGCCGCGAATCACGCCCCGATCGTCGCGCTTTCCGCGGAAGGTTCCGCCGTTGTCCGGCAAGGTGAACGTGAGGGCGCCGTTCGCGTTGCTCACGGGCGCGATCCGGCCAGCCATGTCGGCGGTCCAGCCGCTCCCGGTTCGCTGCAGCACGAGCGTGCCACGCGCGTCAGGACCGAATCGTTTCTTCGCTTTCCAAAGTCCCGCCAGCTCGTTCGCGGAGCCGGTGGTTTCGGCGAGGAGCAGATGCGAAGCCGTGACGAACAGAAGCGCGAAGACGACCGCTGTGATTGCCGGCTTCATCTCGTTGCCATGTTAGACGGCGGGGAAGGGCTTGCGTTAGCAGACCCTCACTGTGTGGCGCGACGAAATACTCCGCGTTAGATCATGGTACTATCAGTAGTACTACGATGGACCGAGGGCGGCTATCCGATATCACCCGGGAACTGCGTAAGTTGCGGATCAGTGGCGGCGTCGGGTACCGCGAGCTCGAATCTGTCGCAGGACAGCTCGGGCGCAACCGTCGCGGTGGTGAATCTGGTTCGCATGGTCAGTGGGTCAGCCGGTTTTCCACCCTCCGGCCCGTCACCATCCCGCGGCATAAGGGCGATATGAAGAGAGGCACGAAGAACGCCATCATTAGCGCCTTGGAAGACGACGTTGCGCTGTGGGATGAAGAAATCGCGTAGTTGATGAGCGAGTCTAAAGGAAGGCGGACGAGCATGAACCAAAGCGTAGAACAGATTCTGAAGCAACCATACTCACGGGTCCTGAGACCAGCGGAAGAAGGCGGGTATACCGCGGAGATTCTGGAGTTCCCTGGTTGTGTCACTCAGGGCGAAACGTTAGAGGAGGCGTATGCAAATCTGGAGGATGCGGCTCGCGGGTGGCTGGAAGCTGTGATCGAGCTTGGTCAGAATGTGCCTGAGCCATCAGCGGAGAGCGAATACAGCGGGAAAATTGTCCTCCGTTTACCTCGTTCTCTTCATCGAGTGGCCGCGACCGTGGCCGAGCGAGATGGCGTCAGTCTCAACACGTTCCTTGCGACAGCGATCGCCGAACGAGTGGGTGCGGCAGCGCGCCCGATGGTGGTCACGATGCAGATGCAGGGCACTTCCGACGCACCTTCTTCCGCTCGCGTGAGAAAGCTGCGCTACGACGCCGTGAATCGGACGGACCAGAGCTCGACGGCTCTGTATCAGTCTTCGAAACGGGGCCGCCTACTGCCGGCCGGTAGCGTCGGAAGCCGGCGATCGGTTCGTCAGTCGGGCAGAAAGCGGTGACGAACGGGACAGCAAGGAGTGAGTGAGATGGCTCGTACAATCCTAATCGGATACGACTTGAACCAGCCGGAGCAAATCTATGCGCCGCTAATCGACGAGATCAAGCGTCTCGGAACGACGTGGTGGCACTGCCTGGACTCCACATGGATCGTCAAGACCGAACTTTCAGTCGAGCAAGTGCGTAATCGGCTGCGATCAAAGATCGATCAAAATGACGAGTTACTCGTGATCGCGGCACCTCGTGAGGCATCCTGGATCGGATTCGATAAGAACTGCGGCGACTGGCTGACGACGCATCTGACCACCTGACGGGTAACCGCGTGACGGATCAAGCCCGGTAACCTGTGGTCACGCGGTTGATCAACTCGTAAAACCACGAGCATGGCGCTGCGACTGGTTGGCTGGACGCAAGCAATCGGATAAGGCGCCGTCGTCTCATCCCGCGCTGCTGGCGAGATAGTTCTGCACGATCCGGGCGCTCTCACCAACTTCGACCACGCGGCCGTGGTCGAGCCAGACGATGCGGTCGCACATTTCGGCCAGGCGGCGGACGTCGTGCGAGACGACGACGCAGGTCATGCCGGCGCGGCGGAATCCGTCGATGCGCGCTCCTGACTTGCGTTGGAACATCGCATCGCCGACGGAGAGCGCTTCGTCGATGAGAAGGATGTCGGCGTCGACGCTGGTGGCGGTGGCGAAGGCCAGGCGGACCATCATCCCGGCCGAATAGGTTCGCAACGGCGCGTCGAAGAAGTCGCCGATGCCGGCAAAGTCGGCGATCGAATCGATGCGATCGCGCATCTCGCGGCGGCGAAGTCCCAGCAGCGCGCCGGTCAAGTAGGCGTTTTCGCGGCCGGTCAATTCGTGGTGCAAAACGCCGAAGAGATCGATGAGGGGGGCGACGGTGCCGCGGATGCGAATGCGGCCGCTGGTCGGCGAAAGCACGCGAGCGATGAGCCGTAGGAGCGTCGTTTTTCCGGCGCCGTTGCTGCCGATGATGCCGATCGTTTCGCCGCGCCGGATCTCGAGATCGACGCCGCGCAACGCCTCGTAGTCGGCAACTCTGCGGCGCTGGCGTCTCACGACGAGCTCCTTCAGCGAGAGCCCTTTGTCGATGGCCATGCGATAGCGGACGCCCACGTCGTCGAGGCGAACGACGGCGTCGGAAAGAGCCTCGGATGCGGCGTCAGCCGCGATAGGCAATGTCATCGGCGCAGTGGGTGAAGACGAGCCACCCGGTCAAAAGGGTCGCGAAGGCAATGGCAAACATGATCCCGAAGTTGGCGAGCGAGGAGGCGCTGTTGTCATACATCGGACCGCGAAAGGCGTCGACGAACAGCGCCATCGGATTCAGCGATACGAGCTGGGAGACACGCGGCGGCAGAATGTTTTGTGGATAGATCACGGGCGTGATGAACATCCACGGGATGAGCAGCATCTGATACAGATCGGCGGCATCGGGGAAATAGATCGCCACCGCGGCGATCAACAGGCCGAGTCCGAGCGCGAAGGCCGCAGTGATGATTGCGGTCAGCGGGATCGTCAGAAGCGGCAGGCCGAGGCGAACGTGGGCGATGACTAGCAGGAGGAGAAGTGGGATCGTGGCCAGGCTGAGATTCAGTAGATTGCTGCAGGTCGTGGCGATGGCCAGCGCCGTCTTCGGCATTCGCACGCGCCGCCAAAGCTCTGCGCCGGTGGCAACCTCGCCAATCACGAGCGACGTTGTCTGCGCGAAGAAGTGCCAAAGGATCAATCCCGGCGCGAGATAAAGAGCGTACGAGGAGGCACGCGGCGCGAACGCGTGCGAGAAGATCACCGTCAGCACGAGCAGCATCGTGGCTGGCTGCGCCATCGTCCAGGCCACGCCAAAAACCGATCGTTTGTAGCGCACCTTCACGTTGCGTCCGACGAGCGCGAGAAGCAGTTGGCCGTTCGACGCCACATCGAGCAACTCTTCGAGGGCTCGAGGCGGGCGCGCCGCGGAGTCGTACTCCGCTGCGGTCAGCATCTGCCCGCTCCGGTGACGCGCGCATACAGCGAAGCCAGATCGCTGCCTGTTCTCGCGAGCGTGAATCGCTCGAGCATCAGCGCACGTCCGGCGCGGGCAAACCGCTGCGCCTCGCCGCGATCGCCAAGCAATCGTTCGATGGCAGCGGCGAGCGATGCGGGATCAGCGGAAGGGACGAGCAGACCCGTTTCTTCGTGACGCACCGCTTCGGGCATTCCGCCGACTCGCGTCGCCACGGTCGGCCGCTCCATCAGAAGCGCCTCGACCGTACCGCCGAGACATTCGGTGAGCGCGCATTGAACGGCGACGTCGAACGAGACGAGCACTCGTTGCAGGTCATGGCGATGATTCACGAAGAAGACTTTTTCGATGAAGCCATCCGCGCGGCAGCTCTCGATGAGCGACTGGCGATAGCGCTCGCCGAGGTCGTTCGAGCCGCTTCCGACGAGAACGAAACGCGCTTCCGGAAAACGGCGCGCGACGATCCGCGCCGCGTCCAGAAAGGTGTCATGCCCTTTCAGTCCGACGCCACGTGTGGCCTGCGGTGCCTGCGGTCCGCGCATGGGAGGGTAGAAATGCGCGACCAGTCCGACCAAAGGTGTGTCGTCCGCGATGCCGAGCTCGCGCCGAAACGCCAACTGATCCTCGGCGGCGGGATCAAAGTTTTCCGCGGGCGAGCCGTAGTAGACGCATGCGATGCGATCGTCCGCGACATCGAGGCGGCGATAGAGGGTGGCGATGTATTCGCAGCCGCCAACGATCAGATCGTCGGCCCGGCAGGTCAGTCGCTCGGTCATTCGCGTGACGCCCGCCTCGAGATGACGCGGTCCTGCGATACCGGCGACGTGGCGCGTTCGCGCGAGCAGACACGCAAATCGCGCTGCGAAATTCGCAACAAAGACATGCGAGTGAGCGATGTCGATTCGCTCCCGGCGAAGAATCCATGCGATCCGCCCGATGATGATCGGAAGAGAGAGAACGTACAGCGGCAAGCGGGCGCGATCGAGATTGCCGCCGAAGTACAGCGGCACTTTGTAGTAGCGAATCCCCGACGCGGTCAGCCGGCCGGCGAGATCGCCTTCCGACGAGTCGATGATCGCGACGATCTCAAATCCTCGGCCTGCCATCTCAGAACAGATGTTCGTGAACCACGGCGAGTGGCTCGCCGCGGCGACGATTTGGGCAACGCGAATCGGCGGTGACACGACCTTCTTTGCTTCGGGAAGTGAGCTTTGATCCTCCGTTCGCGCGACGAAACGATTTGCGACGCGGCGAGAGATGTTCTGAATGAAACGAAGCGGCACGGAGCTCACAAAAGCGGAGTGATCAGACGGCATGAGCGGAGACTTGTTCGACTACTGCGGCGCAGACCGATTCAATTTGCGCTTCGGAAAGATTCGGCGACATCGGCAGCGCCAGCATGCTGCGGCCCGCCGCCTCGGCCGCGGGGAAGTCGCCATCCACGAATCCAAATCGTTTCACGTAGAACGGCTGCAGATGGATGGGCCAGAAATATGGGCGCGTCATGATGCCGCGCGCCGCGAGACCATCCATGACCGCGTCGCGATCGATCTCCGGCGCGAGCCGGATGGTGTAAAGGAACCACGTTCGCGTTCGCCCTGCAGGCACATCGAGCAGCGGCGTCACACCCTCAACCTCGGACAACAACGCGGTGTAACGATCGGCCACCATTTGTCGCTTGCGCAGCAGCTCGTCGAGGCGGCGGAATTGCGAAAGTCCGAGCGCCGCGCTCATCTCGTCGATTCGATAGTTGAAGCCGAGACGCTCGTAACGCAGCGTTGCGCTGTCGTTGCTCCGTCCCTGATTGCGGAGAGAGCGAAAGAGGTCCGCCCATCCTTCACGATCGGTGAGAAGCATGCCTCCTTCGCCTGTCGTGATCTGTTTGTTTGGATAGAAACCGAAGGCCGCGGCGTCGCCAAAGCGCCCGGCAAAAACGCCGTCCGAGGTCGCGCCGATAGCCTCGCACGCGTCTTCGATGACGGCGATCCCTTCCTCGCGCGCCACGGCGACAACCTCGCGGATTTCCGCCGTGCGGCCGAACAGATGAACCGGCAGGACGGCCCGCAACACGCCCGAAGAATTGCGAGCGGTGCGGGGAAGCAACGCTCGCCAGCCCTCGCGCTTCTGCGCGAGATCGCGAAGGGCCTCGATGGTTTTCGCCGGATCGATCGTCAGCGTATCGGGATCGATGTCGACGAAGACGGGAATGCCGCGCTCGTACAGGATTGCGTTGGCCGAGGCGACGAATGAGTACGGTGAGGTGATGACGAAGTCGCCGTCGTTCACGCCCGCGGCGATGATCGCCATGTGAAGCGCGGCCGTGCCACTTGATACCGCAATGGCGTGGCGAGCTCCGAAGCGATCCGCGAACTCCTTCTCAAATTTTTCCGTCATCGGCCCCGAGGCGAGATAGCGCGACCGCAGGACCTCGTTGACCAGTTGAAAATCGTCTTCGTTGATATCGGGAGAGGAGAGCGGAATCACTGCGCTACGATAACGCAACTGCTGATGGGATCGAGTGACACGCACGTCAAGAGAATCGTCATCGTCTGCGCCGGTGGGCATGGAGCAGTCGTCGCCGACATTCTGCAGCGCGCGCGGGAGGCGGGCGCAGATGCGGTGCCTGTTGGCTTCGTCGACGACACGCCCGGCATCGTCGGAACCGCGATCCTAGGCATCGACGTTCTTGCGCCGATTGCGTCGCTCAAAGACATCGGCCACGAGGCAGTGATCGTTGCGCTTGGCGACAATCGAGCGCGCCGCGAACTGACGGAGCGCTTGCTCGCCACCGGAGAGCGGCTGGTCTCCGCGATTCATCCGCGGGCGTGCATTGCGCCGAGCGCGAGCATCGGCGAAGGATCGATGATCTCCGCGGGCGCGATCGTTACGCCGCGCGCGGCCATCGGACGCAGCGTCATCGTCAACACGAACGCGTCCATCGATCACGACAGCGTCATCGGCGATTTCGCGCATGTCTCCGCCGGCGCAACCGTCGGCGCGCGCTGCCATATCGGCGCCGAGGCTCTGATCGCACTCGGCGCAACGGTGGTTTCCGGGATGACCGTCGGCGCGCGAACGGTCATCGGCAGCGGTGCGGCGGTCGTCGCTGACATTCCCGCGGACGTCGTCGCCTTCGGCATTCCGGCCCGCATCAGGCCGGACCGGACGCCGTGACGCGCGGTTTGCGTACTGCCGCGATGCAGCGGTAAAACAGATGTCGGAGCCGTTGCCCGGCAAAACGGGAAGGCGAAAAACCGTGGCGCCGCAGGCCGCGGTAGACGCCGAAGGCCATCGGGAGCAGAAGGAAGGGCAGAGAGATGGTTCGCGCGACGCTCACTGCGATTCTGTAGTGGCGATCCGCGGTCCGGCGTCTGCGAGTGAGAAGCTTCTCCGTGTCCGCAACCGCTCGCGCGAGCGTGAATCGTTCCAGCATGAGGCGGCGTCCGTTTTCGCCGAGGCGCTGACCCAACTCCCGATCGCGAAGCAGCCGCGCGAGCGCGTCGGCAAGTGCTGGCGGATCGTCGACCGGCACGACCAGACCTGTTTCTTCGTGAAGCACGGTGTCGGCAAAACCGCCGATGTCCGATACGACGAGAGGCCGCGCCATCAGCAACGCTTCGACCGTTCCCGCGAGGTTGTCGCTCAACGAACATTGCACGGTGATGTCGAAGGCGGCCAGAAGGTCGGGGATATCGCTCCGTTCTCCCGGAAAGACGATGGAGTCGGTGACGCCGAGGCTGTGCGCGAGATCCTTCAGCTCCTGTTCGTATTTCGGTCCGCCTGCGCCCCAACCGCGGCCCACCAAAATAAATTTGGTGTCGGGGAAACTTTTCAACACTTCCGGCGCCGCGCGTATTAAAACTTCGTGTCCTTTGATACCGCGTCCATCCACGCGCGAAGGGAGAAGGCCCTTCGTATTCGCCGGAGGATAAAAGTACGCAATCTTTCCGATGACGGGAGTATCGGCTGAGATTCCCAGCTCTTCTCGCACGCGGGAGCCGCCGGCGAGCGCAGGATCGTGGCCGCTTTGATCGACAGCGTAGTAAATGAGCTCCAGCTGCTTTGCCGGGATGCCGTGTCGGAGCATGAGGTCGCGCGTGTAGGTACACGACGCGATCGTGGCCGTGTCGCAGAATGCGGTGCCGGTCTCGATCGGACGAAGGACGTCGGATTCCATCGAGTACGGATGCGCGTTGGCGCCGAGGTGCATGGGAACGTCGGCGATCCACGAAGCGAGGCGCGCTGTGGCCACGGAGTTGATGATGTGGCTGTGGACGACGTCGGGACGCAATCGCCGGAGTAAGATTGCCAGGCGGAGAAGCGCGGCTGTCTTTCCGGCGAGGGACGGGATCGCGAAAACGATGTCGACGGCTGCCACGTGACACGGAATCCCGAGCGCGTCGAGCTGGGCTCCGATGCCGCCATCGCGCGCAGGAATGATTGCCGCGACGTCGTGCCCGAGCCGCTTCTGCTCCCGCATCAGCGCGATCATCCACGGCGCTCCGATGGCCGTTGCCGCGACATGAATGATCTTCAGCGGCTGGGCGGTGGGCATCGTTGACTTAGGATAGCAGCCGTGCGCGTGAAGACCTCGGCGGACTGGAACCTCGAGCGCGACGCGCTGCTCGCTGCGCTGCGCGACTTCGCCGCGATCATGAAGCATCGCCCGTTCGATAACGAGCAAGGTCTGCGCGGCGTGAGCGCTTTTGCGCTCTACTGGTTCGTCCGGCGCACCGCCCCGAGCGTGGTGTTCGAGTCCGGTGTCTGGCGAGGATTCAGTACGTGGCTGATCGAACAGGCCACGCCACAAGCGGAGATTCACTGCTTCGATCCGCTCTTCATGCTTCAGCATCTCATCCCGCGACGGAAGCTGGGGAAGACGTATCGCTCGCCCCGTGCGCAATACTCAACCCAGGATTTTTCCTGCGCCCCGATTCGCGAGCTCGCCGCCGGCCGTACCGATGCGCTGGCGTTTTTCGACGATCACCAGAACAAACTTCCCCGCCTGCTGCAGTGCAAAGCCGCAGGCATCAAGCACGTGATCTTCGATGACAACCTGCTGGCGCCATACACGCACAAAACGCTCGAACACGAGCGCGCATCCGATGCGACGCTGCTGGATAGCGAGATCGAATCGTACGAAACGTTCCCGGCCCTCTGGCCGGTCGATTTCCGCGTCGGCGGTCTTCACCTTAAAGAAGACGGGATGGACTTTCCTGTTGACCGGGAGCTTCGCGATATTTATCGCGATCGCAATTGGCACTCGTACGTGACGTATGTGAGGTTGAAGTGAAGACCTGAAGCACCCCGATCCGCATCGGATCGGCGTCAATCGGCTCCCGATCTCCGTCGATCGAATGCCGATCTCCGTCGATCGAATCTCGATCTCGCTCGATCAAATCTTGATCTAAATCGATCGATTCTTGATCTCGATCGATCGAATCTCGATCTCCGTCGATCGTTTCTTGATCTCGTTCGATCGAACCTTGATCTCCATCGATCGAATCTTGATCTCGCTCGATCGAATCTTGATCTACATCGATCAAATCTCGATCTCCATCGATCGAATCTCGATCTCCCTGCCTCCTGCAGCGACGGCGGATGGACGTTCGATGGGACGACGCTGCGCTTCCGCCGCGAGATCGCGGCCGCCGCGCCGGACAGGTCGATGCCGCTGGTGTTGCGGATCAAGCCGTAGCAATCTGAAAAGCAGATCACCACAAAGGCACAAAGATCAGAAAGACTTCTCCGTGTCCCTTCTGTCTTTGTGGCGACCTCGTTTTGGCGACCAAATCGACACACGGCCTGCGCTCGTCCGGCCGTGGTTCGTACGATAATGGGGCGCACGTTCGAAACGAAGGAGCCGCAATGATTTCACGCACAAGATTGATGATCCCGACCACGGCCTTTTTGATTCTCCTCGGTGCAACAGCGGCGACCGCGCAACAGCCGCAATACAAACCGATCTATCCCAGCCAGAAAGCCAGCGTGATGCAGACCATCGGCGTCACCGACGTGACGATTAATTACTATCGTCCGGCGATCAAGGGCCGCACGATCTTTGCCGAGGCTCCGGCGGAGATGGAAACGCGCGCCAAGGGTGAGGCCACGCTCGACAACCAGAACGAGCGGAAGCCGGGCGAGCCGATCGTCCCGTTTAACCATGTCTGGCGCGCCGGCGCGAATGACGCGACCGTGTTCCAGGTCAGTGACGACGTTCTGATCAATGGTCAGCCGCTGAAAGCCGGCACCTACAGCCTCTCGGCGATCCCCGGCAAAGACGAGTGGACGATCATCTTCAACAACGACTACGGACAGTGGGGCGCGTTCTCCTACGACGCTAAGAAAGACGCCCTCCGCGTGAAAGCGAAGCCGCAAGCGGTTCCGCAGAGTCAGGAGTTGCTGGCCTTCAACTTCGACCCGGTGACGGCGAATACGGCCACGGCCAATCTGCGCTGGGAGAAAGTCAATGTGCCGTTCACCGTCGAAGTGAAAGACGTGAAGGCAGTGTGGCGCGCGAAGACCGACGCGCTGATCGCCGCAAATCCGGCCAACGAAGTGTTCCCACTTCAGGCGGCGAACACGTTTGTAGCCGACAAGAATTGGGACGAGGCGCTGAAGTATGTCGATCTGTCGCTCAAGACCAAGCCGACGTTTCGAGGTCTCTCGGCAAAGGCCAACATCCTGCACAACGCGGGCAGGAAGGACGAATCGCTCGTCGTCGCCGATCAGGCAATCGCCAAAGGCAAGGCCGACGGCGTGGACACGTCTGCGTTCGAGAAGCGCGTGGCCGGCTGGAAGAGCGGGACGTAGAACGGGACGTAGCGGTTATCGCCCGGCCTTGGCGATCATCGGCCCGAAGAATCCGTCGTACCAATCGGGAGCGCCTGCCTTCATGTGTTCGATGAAGGCAGTCGCCACCTGCTCGAGATTCCGGTAGAGCGTCGGATTCTTCTGGACCGCGCGGACCTCGGGCACGAGGATGCGGATCTTCTCCCAGACGAACAGCATCTCGCCTTGCGACGCATAGAAGAGCTCCGCGTTCAGCACGTCGCTGGCGACGAGCGAGGCCACCATCTCCCAATACGTCACGACCATCCGGTACGAGGCGTTCTCTTCGCTTCCGGGCGGGCAGCACTTCAGCCACTCTTCCCTCGATTGAAACTGCGGTGCGCCGCCGAACCATTTGCGCGCTTCGCGCATCCGCGGTTCACGGCGCAGGTCGTAGAGCTTCAGGATGAGG
>DATAMS010000487.1:0-20846 GCA_036260495.1 Thermoanaerobaculia bacterium | reverse complement strand
AATTGACTGCGCCACGCAAAGCTCGCGGCCTCCGAACGTGCCAGCCAGGACGGAGGGAACCCGCCGCGTCTCCAGTGACGATCGAGCGCATTGCTGCCGACCTCGTCGAGCCCGAAGCCACTGAGCTCGATGGTCTCGATACGCCCGGCGAGTGTCTCGGAAGACTGTCGGAGAAGCTCCGGACTGGAACTGCCGAGGATGAGAAAGCGGGCACGAAGAGGCCGCCGGTCCGCAAGAACGCGCAGCACCGGAAAGAGGTCGGGACGGCGCTGGACTTCGTCGATGAGGATCGTCCCTCGAAGCGGTGCAAGCGCCGTCATCGGCTCGTCGAGCTGCGCCAGGCTCCGAGGATCCTCGAGATCGAAGTAGTTGGGCGACCCCGGCGGAACGATCTCCCGGGCAAGGGTGGTCTTTCCAGCCTGACGCGGGCCGATGAGAGCGGTGACGCGGCTGCGTTTAAGCGCTGCGCGAAGCTCGGTCAGCCGTTTGGTGCGGCGGATCACCCGTCCAAGGTACCATGAAAATCGAAAGGTCAGCTTTCGATTTTCAGGGTCCGTTGATACTGTTTTTTCAAACAGACCTTAGTTTCTTCAGGGAGGGTAAACTTACTCTCACCATGCCCCAAGTCATCCGCGCAGTCTGCCCGCACGATTGTCCTGACACCTGCATGATGCTTGTCACGGTCGATGACGACGGACGGGCCACGCGCATCGCGGGGGATCGCGAGCACCCGTTCACGCAGGGGTTCCTTTGCACGAAAGTGTCGAAGTATCTGGAGCGCACGTATCACCCCGATCGTCTGACCTTTCCGCAGATCCGCGCCGGCGCGAAAGGGGAGGGACGCTTCCGCCGCGCCACGTGGGACGAAGCGACGTCGCTGATCGCCGAGCGGCTCAGCGCGATCATCGCGTCGCCGGCCGGTCCGCAGGCGATCCTGCCCTATTCGTATGCGGGGACGATGGGACTCGTGCAGGGCGAAGCGATGGCCTCGCGATTCTTTCGACGAATCGGCGCGTCGTATCTCGATCGGACCATTTGTTCCAGTGCCGGAGGTGAAGCGTTCGCACTGACCTACGGCGCGAAGATGGGCGCTGATCCCGAGGCGGTTCCGGAAGCGAAGCTGATTCTGCTTTGGGGCACGAACACGCTCACGTCGAATCCGCACCTCTGGCCGTTCATTCGGAAGGCGCGGGCAAACGGCGCGCCGGTCATCTGCATCGATCCGATTCGCACGAGGACGGCGGCGGCATCCGATGAGCACATCGCGATCCGTCCGGGCACCGATGCCGCGCTGGCGCTGGGGATGATGCACATCCTGTTCAGAGACGGACACCAAGATCGTCAATATCTTGACGAGATGACGCACGGTTGGGAAAAGCTGCGCGATCGCGTTCTGCGCGACTACGCGCCCGCGCGCGTCGCCGCCATCTGCCGGCTCCCCGTCGAGACCATCGAGCACCTCGGCACACTCTACGGAACGACGCGCCCGACATTTATTCGCCTCAATTACGGACTGCAGCGTCACGCCGGCGGCGGCTCGGCGGTGCGCGCCATCTCGCTGCTGCCCGCGATCACTGGTGCATGGAACGATGCTGGCGGCGGTTGTCAGCTCTCCTCATCCGGCACCTTCGCCATGAACACCTCCGCGATGGAGCGCACAGACCTCGGCAACCATGCCGCGCGCACGATCAACATGACGCTGCTCGGCAAAGCGCTGACCGAAGTGGACGATCCGCCGGTGAAGGGGTTGATTGTCTACAACTCCAATCCCGGATCGATCGCACCCGACCGCGAGAACGTGCTGCGCGGGCTGCGGCGCGACGATCTTTTCACCGTCGTCCTCGAACATTTCCAGACTGACACTGCTGACTACGCCGACGTTCTTCTTCCGGCCACCACACAGCTCGAGCACGAAGACATTCACAAGGCGTACGGCCATCTCTACGCGATGTACAACCGGCGCGCGATCGAGCCGCTGGGTGAGGCGCTGCCGAACTCCGAGATCTTCCGGCGCATTGCCGCGGCGATGAAGCTCGACTTCCCAGAGCTCCGCGAAAGCGATGAAGATCTGATGCGCGCGGCGCTCACCGGCACGGGAGACGTGATGCGCGGCGTGACGCTGGAAGCGCTGCGCGAGCACGGCTCTGTGCGCCTCAACCTTCCTTCGCCGCACATGCCGTTCCGGCGCGGGACAGCGCTGAAAACGCCGAGCGGGAAGATCGAGATCGACTCGGCGCAGATCGCCGCGCTCGGTCTTGATCCGGTTCCGGACTACATCGCGCCGCGCGAATCGGAGGAGCGCGCTCCTGAGCTGGCGCGCCGCTTTCCGCTGGCGCTGCTCTCGCCGCCCGCGCATGAATTTCTCAACTCCAGCTTCGCCAACGTTCCATCGCTGCGGCGTTCCGCGGGGAAGCCGTCGCTGGAGATTCATGCCGACGACGCCAAAGCGCGAGCCATCGAGCATGGTTCACGCGTGAAGATCTTCAACGACCGCGGCACGTTCACGGCCGACGCCGTCGTCACCGATCGCGTCCGTCCGGGCGTCGTTTCTGCGCCATCAGTGTGGTGGGGAAAACTTTCCGGCGACGGCGCGAACGCGAACCAGACCACATCGCAGGCGCTGACGGATATTGGGCGCGGAGCCACGTTTTACGACAACCTGGTCGAGGTCGCGCCGGGTTGATCAGAGACAAGCGACAACAAGAGACAAGAGATCAGCGGTTCGAGCGGTCAAGGAGCCTGGTCTCTGATCTCTTGTCGCTGATCTCTCCCTTTTGACGCAAGCGCGGTAAAGTCAGCGCACTACCCATGACGCCTTTTGTTCTGATCGGAGCACTTGCCCTGCTCCTCGTCCTCGGCGTGCTCGCGCTCGTCCTCGGCAATCGTCATGCGCGGCGATTCCAGCACTCGCGTCGCATTCGTGTCGATCGCTTCAAACTGAAACGGCGGCATGCGGCGATCGAGCTTGAAGTATTCGGCAGCCGCGAGGTCGTCGATGCCGTCCGCGTTTATGCGAAGGATCATCACGTCTCGATCGAAGAGGCCACGCACCAGGCGCGCGTCTATCTCCGCGAGATCGTTCCCAAGTTCAATCTTCTCGCCTACTACCGCCTCGGCGCGCCGCTCGCCCGCGGCATCATGCACTTTCTTTATCGACCCGTCGTCGAGCACAAGACGCTGCGCGATTTCAATGCTCGCGCGCCGAAGAACGCGGTCGTCGTCTATCTCATCAATCACCGCTCCAACGCCGACTACGTGCTCGTCGCACATATGCTCTTCAAGTTCGTCTCGCTGTCGTACGCGGTGGGCGAGTGGGCGCGCGTCTGGCCGCTCAACCATCTCTTCAAATGGTTCGGCGGTTACTTCATCCGCCGCCGTTATCGCGAACCGCTTTACCACGCCATCCTCTCCAGCTTCGTCAGCACGATCACGAAGAACGGCGTGACGCAGGGCGTGTTCATCGAAGGCGGACTGACGCGCGACGGCGCGTTCCAGAAACCGAAGCTCGGCATGCTCGACTACATTGTCGGCGGCAAGCGCGATCCCGCCTTCAGCGCGCCGCTTTTCCTGATTCCGACCGCGATCAACTACGACCGTGTGCTGGAAGACCGCAACCTCACCGAAGAGCTGATCGGCAAGGAGGACCGGCGGACCAAGTCAGAGAAGCTCAAGACCACGAGCGACTTTCTCTTCCGCAGTCTGTTGCGCAGCATCTTCAAACGGTTCAAGCGCTATGGCTACGCGGTGGTGACATTCGGCACGCCGGTGCCGGTCGACGACTTCATCCGCGAGCATCCAGCGATCCTTTCGCCATCGTTCGACGAGCGCAAGGAAGCGATGACGGCCCTCGCCGAATCGGTGATGACCGAGATTTCGAACGCGCTGCCGGTCACGCCGGTCACGCTGCTCGCGCGCATCTTCGCTGACCGTGCCGGCACCCCACTGACCGATGAGGAGATCGTCGACGCCATCGACGGTTATCGCACGACATGGCACAACCGCGTCTGGCTCCTGCGCGAAAAAACCGGCGCCGAAATCTGGCGCGCCGCCCGCCGCATCGTTGAGCTCCGTCACCTCATCCAACCTGCCGAACGCTGGCGCTCCGACCTCTTCGAAGGCAGCGGCGTCCCCGTCATTGAAGAAGCATGGCAATGGAACCCGCGCGAAACGCTGCTGCGCGACTACTACGCCAACTCGCTCATGACATTCGAAGAAGTGAAGCAGCGCGGATGGCCGGAGCGTCAGAGCGCGTCGCGTTAGCTGGAGGTCACGGTTTGCTTTCGGATTACCTGTCCGTTGTATCATTCAGACTTCCGTTCCAGACTCGAAGGGTTGGTATCGACCCGCAGCCGTTGTGCATACCTAGCGGTGAAGGAGGATTTCATGCAAGTCCGCGCCTCTCTCGTGGTTGCCCTCGTCCTGGTAGCGTCCCCGCTTTTCGCGATCCATCATCATTTCCATGCGCAGGCCATCGCCATTGGAGGCGACGCTCCAACGGCGGGAGCCGTTTCGTTGTCGCCGGCGGGCGGGCAGACTTCGGCGTCCGCGCAGCACTACGACTCCAATGGAATCCGCTTTGATGAATCCGTATCCGCGGTCAGTGGCATCGATGACGGGAAGGTTTCGGTCACGACCTCCCTGGTCACGATGCGTAACGTCGACATCATGGGACGCGTGCATATCGACGAGATGAGCGCACGGATGGTGGGCCGTCAGGCTCATGGCGCCGGCGAGGCGGCCATCACCTTCGACTCGTTGATGCTGAAGAATGTGACGGTCGATGGGCGTTCCATCAACATTCGTTTCGACACGGCCCGCGTTAACGCAGCACGAACGTTTCGGGCCCTTCGCAGCCGGGATGATGTTCCCGTCGACGAGCAGTCATTGGGTGTCTCGACCTCGCTGGCCGACGCCGAGAACCGCACGCTTGTCGTGTCCGGCCTCGGCACACTGTACTTCGGCGAAGCGGTCGTCCAACCGGGTTCTCGTGGTGTGACGATGTTGCGTATCGAATTCGAACCGCAGCATTCGATGCACACCATCTCCCTCGGCACGGTCGAAACAAACGGCACGGACATCATGCCGTGATCGTCCACGATCCTTTTTGGAGGATTTCATGCGAATCCAATCAATGCTCCTGGTTGCCCTCGTCCTGGTAGCGTCCCCTCTATTTGCCGTTCATCACCACTTTCACGCCCAGGCCATCGCCATTGGAGGCGACGCTCCAACGGCGGGAGCGGTTTCGTTGTCGCCGGCGGGCGGGCAGACTGCGGCGTCCGCGCAGCACTACGACTCGAATGGAATCCGCTTCGACGAAGCGATATCCGAGGTAAGCGGCGTGGACGACGGGAAGGTGTCGGTCACGACCTCGCTGGTCACGTTGCGCAATGTCGACATCATGGGCCGCGTGCACATCGACGAGATGAGCGCGCGGATGGTGGGCCGTCAGGCTCATGGCGCCGGCGAGGCGGCCATCACCTTCGACTCGTTGAGGCTGAAGAACGTGACGCTCGATGGTCGTTCCATTGACGTACGTTTCGACGCGGCCCGGCTGAATGCAGCTCGCACGTTTCGGGCTCTTCGCAACCGGGATGATGTTCCCCTCGATGAGCAGTCATTGGGTGTGTCGACTTCGCTGGCGGACGCCGAGAACCGCACGCTTGTCGTGTCCGGCCTCGGCACGCTGTACTTCGGCGAAGCGGTCGTCCAACCTGGCTCTCGCGCCGTGACGATGTTGCGTATTGAATTCGAACCGCAGCATTCGATGCACACCATCTCCATCTGCACGGTCGAAACGAATGGTACGGAATTGATTCCGTAAGACTCTCAACTTGATGAGCTAGAACTCTCGAGGAGATTTGCATGCGACTACGGTCATTGCTCCTGATTGCCCTCGTCCTGGTAGCGTCCCCGCTTTTTGCGACCCATCATCATTTCCATGCGCAGGCGATCGCCATTGGAGGCGACGCTCCAACGGCAGGCGCGGTTTCGTTATCGCCGGCGGGCGGGCAGACTTCGGCGTCCGCGCAGCACTACGACTCCAATGGCATCCGCTTCGATGAATCCGTATCCGCGGTCAGTGGCATCGATGACGGGAAGGTTTCGGTCACGACCTCGCTGGTCACGTTGCGCAATGTCGACATCATGGGCCGCGTCCACATTGATGAGATGAGCGCGCGGATGGTGGGCCGTCAGGCTCATGGTGCTGCCGAGGCGGCCATCACCTTCGACTCGTTGCGGCTGAAGAACGTGACGGTCGATGGGCGTTCCATCAACATTCGTTTCGACACGGCCCGCGTTAACGCAGCACGAACGTTTCGGGCTCTTCGCAGCCGGGATGATGTTCCCGTCGACGAGCAGTCATTGGGTGTCTCGACGTCGCTGGCCGACGCCGAGAACCGCACGCTTGTCGTGTCCGGCCTCGGCACACTGTACTTCGGCGAAGCGATCTTCCAGCCTGGCTCTCGCGGCGTGACGATGCTGCGTATCGAATTCGAACCGCAGCATTCGATCCACACCATCGCCCTCGGCACTCTCGAAACGAACGGCACGGACATGTATCCGTAAGGCTCTCAGCATCGTACGAAACGAACCTGAACTACTTCGTGGAGGGTTTCATGCAAATCCGCGCCTGTCTTATGGTTTCACTCGTCCTGGTCGCCTCACCACTATTCGCCCATCATCATTTTCACGCGCAGGCCATTGCCATCGGAGGCGATGTTCCGACGGCGAGCGCGGTTTCGTTGTCGCCGGCGGGCGGGCAGACTGCGGCGTCCGCGCAGCACTACGACTCCAATGGAATCCGCTTCGATGAAGCGATATCCGAGGTCAGCGGTGTGGACGACGGGACGGTGTCGGTCACGACCTCGCTGGTTACGTTGCGCAATGTCGACATCATGGGCCGCGTCCACATCGACGAGATGAGCGCGCGGATGGTGGGCCGTCAGGCTCATGGCGCCGGCGAGGCGGCCATCACCTTCGACTCGTTGAGGCTGAAGAACGTGACGGTCGATGGGCGTTCCATTGACGTACGCCTGGACGCGGCCCGGCTGAATGCAGCACGCACGTTTCGGGCTCTTCGCAACCGGGATGATGTTCCCCTCGACGAGCAGTCGCTGGGTGTCTCCACCTCGCTGGCGGACGCCGAGAACCGCACGCTTGTCGTGTCCGGCCTCGGCACGTTGTACTTCGGCGAAGCAGTCGTCCAACCTGGCTTTCGCGGCGTGACGATGCTGCGGATCAAGTTCGAACCGCATCAGCCGATGCACAGCATCTCCCTCGGTACGGTCGAAACGAACGGCACGGACATGTTTCCTCCCTAGCAACTGGGCAGCGTCCAGAGCCAACGAAAACGAACTTGGCGTAATCGATCGTCCCAGCTCCTGCGAGTCCCATTCATCGATCGAGACTTTCTGCCTGCCATAGCGCCGGGATATCAGCGGGCATGACGCGCGCGCGTCGCTGCTCAGTCAGATCCCCTCGATGTACGCCGTTTCGCCGTGCAGCGCCTGGTCGAGACCTTCGACTTCGGCGGTGTCGTGGACTTTTACCGGGGTGATCCGGTCGATGAGCCAGAGCATGCCGTAGGTGAAAACGAACGCCCACGCCGAGGAGATGGCGACGGCGGCCAGTTCCACGAGGAAGAAGTGTGAGTTTCCGCGGAGCAGGCCGTCGACGCCGGCTGGATTGAATGCTGTCGTTGCGAAGATGCCGCAGAGGACGATGCCGAGGAAGCCGCCGACTCCGTGAACGCCCCAGACGTCGAGGGCGTCGTCCCAGCGAAGTTTGTTCTTCAGCGCAACGGCGTAGTAGCAGACGACGCCGGCGATGAGTCCGATGAGGCAGGCGGTGGCGGGCGAGACATATCCGGCAGCAGGCGTGATGGTGGCGAGGCCAGCGACTGCGCCGGTAAGAAGCCCGACAAAGCGCGGCTTCCGGAACTGCATCCAATCGAGACAGAGCCATGCGATCGCGCCGAAACTGGCGGCGATGTCGGTGTTGAGGAAGGCCACCGCGGTGACGGCGTCGACGCGGAACTCGCTTCCGGCGTTGAAGCCGTACCACCCGAACCAGAGCAGGCCTGTGCCGAGGGCCACGAGTGGGATCGAATGCGGTCCGCTGTCTGCGACCTTGCGTCTGCCGACATAGAGAACGGAGGCGAGAGCGGCGATTCCGGCGATGTTATGAACGACGATTCCGCCCGCGAAGTCGAGGACGCCCCACGAGGCCAGGATTCCTCCGCCCCAGATCATGTGGACGAACGGGAAGTAGACGAAGATCAGCCAGAAGGTGAGAAAGAGCATGTAGGCCTTGAACGTCACGCGATTGGCGAAGGCGCCCGTGATCAACGCCGGCGTGATGATGGCGAACATCATCTGGTAGGCGCAGAAGACGATCATCGGGATGGAGGTGTTGATGGCCGAGGGCGTGTCGAGTGTGATGCCGGAAAGGAAGGCCCAGTGGAAGTTGCCGATGATGCCGTGAAAATCGGTTCCGCTTTTCAGATCGCCGCTGAAGCACATCGAGAAGCCGAAGGCCCACCAAAGCACCGTCGTCCAACCCATCGAGACGAAGCTCTGCATCATGATCGACAGAACATTGCGGCGGCCGACCAGTCCTCCATAAAAAAACGCCAGGCCCGGCGTCATGAGCATGACGAGGCTGGAGCAGAGGAGCATGAAGCCGGTGTTGCCCGTATCGATCGTCATGTGCATGGACGTCTCCTATCGAGATGCGCATGATGGCACTGGCGGCGTCCGACGTGAGAGAAAAGTAAGCGCGCAATCAGCGTTAGAGTGGTGGGGCGATGAACAAACATATCCGGGCCGAGTACGATGCGGACACGGAAAGCTTGCGGTTGATCGATCCTCTCGAAGGGATCAAGAATCACCAGCTGATTCTGATCGCGGTCGAAGAAACGCAGGAGGATGTACGCGATTGGCGCACACTTCGCGGGTCGCTTCCGTCTGACGCTGCGGAGGATATTCGCCGAGTCCTGATTGCTGCTCGAGCCGATGAGGACTGACTGGCTGTTGATGCGTCAGCTTACCGCTAGCGTCGTGATGAGCGACTCGATGCTGCGGTTGGTCACCTCTGAATAGAGGACGAGAGGATCGAGGTCTGCGCCGTTCGGCCAGGCGATTGTTCCGGCTTCGGGGTCGACGTAAACGCTCGCAAACTCGACCGGGTCACGCAGCGGTTCGAAGATTCCGCGAAACGAGATCAGAGATGCGACATCCACCTCGCCATGCGTGCCGTCGGCGAATGAGAGCTCCAACCTGTAACCGCCGGCTGGCCGCACGCTCGTGATGTCATGGATCGGTTGTGTCATCGTCTCCTCGACTATCGAACCAACGATCGCCTCTCGGCGTTCGCGCCACAGGACGAAATGGTGGCCGAGGCTATGCCAACCTACGAGCCGCGCCGTGCGCGGTGGCTGGGGAGGGAGGATTCGAACCTCCGAATGGCGGCTCCAAAGGCCGCTGCCTTACCGCTTGGCGACTCCCCAGTACGGTGGACGCGAAACTCCTAAAACGAAATGGTATCGCGGTCATTCCTGATGTCGCGCGGGTTTCCTCCGTGCCCTCCGCGCCTCCGCGTGAAACGCCGTTCGAACCTAGCCCGTGAACAACTGCCGCCGCCGATTCATCCGATCCGTTGCCCCCCACGCGTATTTGTACTCCTCGGCGCCACGGAGGAAATCGAATGTCGTCGCGCCGTCGCGTACCGCTTCTTCGATGGCGTGGGCGACGATCAGCGTTCCGATGCTCAGCTTTTCCAGGTCGGGATCGTAGCCGCTGAGGTAGTAGTAGACCGTGCCGTGAAGCGCGAAGCCGTAGAAGACGGCCACGATACGGCCGGCGACGCGCGTGGCGTACATCCGCAACATGCCTTGCGCGAGCATCCGCGGCGCCACCTCGCGATGAAAGCGTTTCGCCGTTTCGTCAGCGAGGACGCCCGGCAGATTGCGGCGTTTCCAGCGTGCGGCGTGCAATTCGAAGAATGTAGTGAGCACATCGTCGAGCGTGTCGGTAGTCGGTGTTTCGACCACCACGTCGCCCATCCGGGAAAGCGCGCGCCGGTAGTAGCGAATCTTTTTTCGAAAGTGCGTGGAGATGAGGTTCTCCAGCTCCGGTCCGGCGCCATCGATCGAAAGCGTCGGACACGCTTCCTGATCTTCGACGTTTTCCGACCACCCGTCCGGCAGGGGAGTCTGCAACATCGCCGACGACGGCCGCAGTTGCTGCAGATCCCACATCTGGCAATCGATTCCTGCAAGCGCTGGCATGACCATCGCGGCATCGCCGATGACATCGAGGTAATCGCTGATGCCGGTGCCGATGAAAAGGCCGAGCGATTCGTCTTCATCGCGGATGACGTAAAGCGGCGCCAGCGACTGCAAACCGGTTTCATTGCGGGCAGCGATGACCGCGAGATCGTCGGATCCGAAAGCGCGCCACCACGGAAGAAGCCACATCGGCGTCTGGAATGGCGTCGCGTCCGGCGTGCGGCGGCAGAGATCAAGCCACGCATCCTCGAGGGCGGCGAAAGCTTCGAAGTCAGTGATGACGGCGGCGGACATGAGCGGCGGATTGTAACTGTGGGGTGAAAGTGGATTAGTAGATTAGTAGATTAGTAGATCAGAGCTTCATGGTCCGCTGGTCCACTCAATCGACGAATCCACTAATCGACTAACCTACTGATCCACTCCATGAGCGACAAAGACTTCGTCACGATCGACACGACGCACCTGCACATCGAGGGGCGTTCGCGGGCCGGGCATGAGACATGGTTTCGCGTGCGTGAGTTGAATGCGGCGTTCGATATCGGGCGCTGTCCCGATACGCTCATCGCCACGCCGCACATCTTCGTGACGCACGCGCACCTCGATCACGCGGTCGGCATTCCGTTCTATGCGGGGCAGCGGCAGTTGCATGGCATGACCGGCGGCCACGTCTACGTTCCGGCCGACGCCGCGGACGGCATGCGCGAGATTCTGGCGATCTACGAGCGCATCACCGGCGCGTCGTTCGCGGAGATCGAGGTGATCGGACTCGCGCCCGGCGATGTCGTGCGGCTCGGCAAGACGCATGAAGTGCGAACGCATCGGGCCACGCATCGTGTCGCGGCGAACGCGTACGAAGTCATCGAGGTGCGGCACCGGCTGAAAGATGAATTCGCGTCACGCGACGAGCGCGGCATCATCGACCTGCGTCAACACGGCACGGAAGTGACGGAGGAGTGGCGGCGGTCGATGTTTTTCTACACGGGCGACACCGACCGGCGCATCCTCGAAGAGAACGATGCGTTGTTCAAAGCCGAGGTGCTGATGATCGAGTGCTCGTTCATCGTGGCGGGGCATGAAGAGCGTGCGGCCAGGTACCGGCACATTCATTTCGATGACATCGTTGCCTTCGCCGGACGTTTCGAAAACGAAACGATCGTGCTCACGCACTTCAGCCGGCGCTATTCACGGAGCCAGATCCATGATGAGATCCGTCGCCGATGCCCTGCCGTTCTTCGAGAGCGCATCCGGCTGGCGTTGCCGGATCCGTATCAGCGTCTGTGATTCTGCGATGTTGCCGATGGCGCGTGCGCACGGCATGCACGCAAGCTCGCACGTGCCTTGCAGAATTGCCCGGTGGTTGGAAAGGTTCCTCGTACTGATGACGGTTCGACGCACGCGTTTCATCGCGACAGCGCTTCTGCTTTTATTTTTTCAGGTTCTCACGGCAACCGGAGCTGACACCGCAAAACGGCGGCGCGGGAAGTCGCGCCGGAAGGCTGCGCCGGCCGCACCTGCCGACGCGGCTACCGGCTCGACGCTGTCCGAGCGGCTGACATCATTGATGAACGGTTCCGTCGCGCGCAGTTCCCAGACCAGCCTGGAGGTCGTCGACGTCGAGAGCGGCGGCGTGATCGCCGAGCACACGCCGGGAACGCCGCTGGCGCCGGCATCGAACATGAAGCTCTTTACAACCGCGGCCGCGATCGATCTGCTCCATCCCGATTTCGAAGTGACGACGACGGTGTACATGCGCGGCACGGTCGATGCCGCCGGCACACTGACGGGCGACGTGAAAGTCGTGGGACGCGGCGATCCGACGATTGGCGGACGGTTCCACGATGGTCATGCCACCGCCGTCATCGACGAATGGGTCACCGATCTCAAACGCGCCGGCGTCAAGACTGTGAAGGGCAATCTCATTTTCGAGTACGGCTACATGGACACGGAGTACATCCATCCGACCTGGCCCATCAACCAACTCGTCAACTGGTACGAGGCGCCCGTCTCCGCATTCTCGATGCAGGAAAACTGCGTGCAGGTACGTGTGTCGCCAACGAAGCCGGGAAAAGCGTGTCTCGTGCAGTTCGAGCCGCCGACGGCGTATCTCGATCTGGAGACCTCGTGTGTCACCGGCCGCGGCCTGCCATTCATTACGCGGTATCGCAACACGAACAAGATCATGGTGCGCGGCGGAACGCCTGCGCGAACAGGGGTGACCGAGGTCTTCGTCACGATCGAGAATCCGGTGCAGTACTTTGCCACCGTCACTGCCGAGACCTTCGTCCGCGATGGCGTCACCGTGCAAGGCCAGGTCGTCGTCACCCCGCACGACGAGCGGCCGGACTGGAAAGCGGTATCGCAACACGCTACGCCGCTCAACGTCGTCGTCTTCGTCATCAACAAGAAAAGCCAGAATCATTACGCCGAGGAATTGGTGAAGATCATCGGTGCGGAGAGGAAGAAGCGGGGGAGCTGGGAAGCCGGCACCGCCAGCGTGACCGAGTGGCTCACCGGCAAGCTTGGCGTCCCGCCGGAAGAGTTTCACCAGGCCGACGGCTCCGGGATGTCGCGCGAAAACCGCGCCTCGGCCAACGCATTCATTCACCTTCTCCGCTACATGTGGAAGAGCCCATTCCGCGAGGATTACGTCAGCTCGCTGCCGTACTCGGGCGATCCTGATGCGAAGTTCGGTCATCGTCTGCGCGGCGCGCCATACGCAAGGCAGGTGTACGCGAAGACGGGCTACATCGTCGGCGTGGTCGGTCTGTCAGGCTACGTGCGCGGCGCGAGCGGCAAGGTCTACGCGTTCTCGTTCGTCTTCAACAACTACCACGTCGGGGTTTACGCGGTGTATCAACTTCAGGATTCGATGCTGAAGGAGATCATCACGCGAGGATGATTTTGCCCGCCCTGGCGGGCGCCGCGGTGTCGGAAGATCCACGAGATCGATTACGATGCGCGCCGATTCAAGCCGATAACGCGCGAAGCGCAATCATCCAGTGCAAAAAGAAACCATCATCTTCACCACCTGCGGTTTCCTCCTCGGCCTGACCCTCGGCGGTCTCGTCATCGGGCCGAAGATCGCGCAGTCGAAGCTTGCCGGCGCGGCGCCGGTTAGCGAAACCGAAAGCGCTCCCGCGGCCACGCCTCCGATGGGCGGTTCGGCGACGCCTCCGATGGGCGCGGCGGGCGGCAATCCGATGGCGGCAGTGCAGCAACAACTGGCCACTCTCAAAGCGGCGATCGAAAAAGATCCGAAGAATTTTGATGCCCTCGTGCAGCTCGGTGACATGTACATGGACGCCGCCAAGTTCCCGCAGGCCATCGATTATCTCGATCGCGCTCTGGCCGTTCACGATGACGCCAACGTCCGCACCGACCTCGGCATCTGCTACAAACAGACAGGGCAGCCGGCGAGCGCACTGGCGGAATTCGAGCGCGCTGCGTCGATGGCGCCCGATCAGTGGCAACCGCTTTTCAATCAGGCCATCGTGCTGAACGATCTGCATCGAACCGACGAAGCGCGCGTGGTCGCGGCGAAGCTGCAGCAGATGAAGCCGGACGATCCTGACGTGCAGAAACTGCTGGCCTCGCGCAGCGCAAAGCAGTAGACGGCGATTGCGAGCGCGCCGTACTTGCCGGCATGAAACCGGTGACCCTTTTCCTCGTCGTTCTCCTTCTCTTTGCCGCCGCTGGAGCGTTTGCGCAACCAGCCGGATTTGAAAAAGTCCTCTTCCCGATCGTCATTCATCCATTGATCAATGTGACGGGAGAATTCGGGACGCAGTGGGTAACGGATGTCTCGATCCTGAACGCGGGTACGGCGCCAGTGCGTCTCGCCGGCACGTACGTTTGTTTTGATTGCCGCACCTCGCCGCCGCTCCAGCCGGGTGTGACCTACGGCACACTTCCGGAACCCGCGCCCGGCAACACCGGCGGGGCATTTCTTTTCGTCGACAGTGCCGCGATCGGCCAGCTCCGATTCGGGTTGCGCGTGCGGGACGTCTCGCGTGAGGCCGATGGATTCGGAAGTGAAGTTCCGGTCGTGCGGACGCAGGATTTTCGCGCGGACGGCGTGTCGCTGCTCGGCATTCCCAATCAGCCAAGTCTCCGGCTCATGTTGCGAATGTACGCACTCGACAACGTCGGGGGCGACGTTCGCGTGAGGATCTATGAACAGATTGGTGCGGCCATCCATCTGGGTGATTCGAACGCCGATACGCTCGTCGCGGAGCGCACGTACACCCTGACCAACATCCACACCACCCTGATCCCCGAGCTCCAGATTAATTATCCGGCGTACGCACAGGCCGCCGATCTGCCGATGCCATCGACTCCGCGGGCTCGTATCGACGTCGAACCGCTTACACCCGGCATGCGCATCTGGGCCTTTGTCTCTGCGACGAACAACACGACGCAGCAGGTGACGGTGATCAGTCCGCATTGATGCTTGGAAGAAGCGTTTCACGCGGAGAGGCGAAGAAAGCGCTCAATTGCTGAGTGGGGCCAGATTCTGGCTCGACGGGGTCACCTGCAACGTGTACACGCCGCCGGCGAGACGAACGGTGCCCACCGCTTGCAGTCCGGGAAACTTGACGATGTCGCCGACCATATTGCCGTCGTTTGCCATCAGGAATCGATGGATCGCATCGCCGGCCGACTCCGCTTCGCAGTGATGAAACGCGACTGCCTCGCGGTCGTTCGCGGCAGGACGTCCGCTCGGATCGGTGAGTGGACGCTGCTCGATCGTGAATCGCATCATCATCGTCGTATCGAGCGCAGAAGCCGCATTGCGCTCCGTTTCTGCATGCAATTTCGGTGCGCTGAAGGCCTGTTCTATACTCACTTATGGGGCTGACATGAGCGACGAACGTGTACTCTCCGACCTTCCCGTCATCGGCAGAATCGACATTCACGAAGCGGAGCGGCGCGATCCATTGCCGTCCGACCGGTTCGCCGATCCGATCGAATTCGGCTTGACGTTCGACGATGTTCTTCTTCGTCCCGCCAAGTCCGACATTCATCCGAACTTCGTCGAAGTCGGCACGCAACTGACGCGCGACATTCATCTCAACATACCCATCATCTCCTCGGCGATGGATACGGTCACCGAAGCCAGGCTGGCCATCGCCATGGCGCAGCAGGGCGGACTCGGCATCATCCACAAGAACATGCCGATCGACGTGCAGGCCGAAGAGGTCGACAAAGTGAAGCGGTCGGAAGCGGGGATGATCGTCGATCCCGTCACGATGCGCCCGTGGCAAACCATCACCGAAGCGCTCGAAGTGATGGCCAAGTACAAGATCTCCGGCGTGCCGGTGACGGACGCCAACGGCAAGCTCGTCGGCATTCTCACCAATCGCGATCTCCGTTTTGAAACGCGCTTCGACCTGCCGATCGCCGAGCGCATGACCAAAGACGGGCTCGTCACGGCACCTGTCGGAACGACGCTCGAGGCCGCGCGCGAAGTGCTTCACCAGCACCGCATCGAGAAACTTCTCGTCGTCGATTCCAATGGCGATCTCAAGGGCCTCATCACCGTCAAAGACATCCAGAAAAAACTTCGCTATCCGAACGCGGCCAAAGACTCGCTCGGCCGCCTGCGCGTCGGCGCGGCCATCGGCGTCGGCAAAGAAGGGCTCGACCGTGCTCGCGCGCTGATCGACGCCAAGGTCGACGTCGTCGTCATCGACTCCGCGCACGCGCACTCGAGCGGCGTCATGGAGGTGATTCGCCAGTTCAAGAAACTCTTTCCCGATACGCCGCTCATCGCCGGCAATGTGGCCACCTACGAAGGCGCCAGCGATCTCATCGACCTCGGCGTCGACGCGATCAAAGTCGGCATCGGCCCTGGATCGATCTGCACGACGCGCGTCGTCGCCGGCGCGGGTGTGCCGCAAGTCAGCGCCGTGATCGAGTGCGCGCGCGCCGCGGAGAAGGCCGGCATCCCGATCATCAGCGATGGCGGGATCAAGTTCTCCGGCGACATCACCAAAGCCATCGCCGCCGGCGCGCATTGCGTGATGATCGGCTCGCTCTTCGCCGGAACCGACGAAGCGCCGGGCGAGACGATTTTGTATCAGGGCCGCACGTTCAAGGCGTACCGCGGCATGGGCTCGATCGGCGCGATGCAGGCCGGATCGAAAGACCGCTACTTCCAGGAAGACGCCGATGAAGTGTCGAAGCTCGTCCCCGAAGGCATCGAGGGAAAAGTTCCGTACAAGGGATCGCTCAGCGCGATGATCCCGCAACTCGTCGGCGGCCTCCGCTCGGGAATGGGCCTGACTGGTTCGAAAAATATCGAAGATCTTCGCACCAAAGCGCAGTTCGTCCGCATCACCGCGGCCGGTTTGCGCGAATCGCACGCACACGACGTCGTCATCACGAAAGAAGCACCAAACTACAGGATCGAATCCAACGACTGACAGGAACCTCCCCATGCTCCGGTTCCCCATTCTCCTTTCTCTTGCAGTTCTTCTCGCCCCATTCGCGGCCGCCGAAACGATTCGCTTCGATCCTCCGAACGTGACCGCTGGTCACTCCGTCGATGCAACCGTCTCCGGTGTTTGGCACAACGGCTGCCTGCCTGCGGCGAAGGGTTTCGTCGTCGATGGCTCGACCATCACGCTCCATCTCGATGCCACAGCGCCGTTGGGCGTGTTGTGTTCGCAGAACACGCCTCCCTACAGCCGCTCCTGGCACCTGGGTGTACTTCCGGCCGGCGGATACACGGTCATCGCAGTTGCGGACGCGGGATCGACGTCGACCGAGCTGACGCGCGCGCCGCTCATCGTGCGCGATGCCGAAACGCTGACCATCTCTCCGTACGCCGTTCCAACGAGCGGAGGTCCGATCGCACTTGGGAACCCGTTTTTCCTCGCCAGTGCGACGCTGACGATCGGTGGCGTGACCGTACCCGCAAATTCGGAGCTCGACGGTGTCCTGTTCGCAATCGCGCCGCCGCACGCGCCGGGAGTGGTCGATGTCGAAGTCAAGGCGGACCTATGCACGCTGACCTGCGCGACCGTGTCATCGAAGGCGGCGCTGATTTATTACGATCCTTCCGACGCCGATCCTGCGGTCTTCGAGCCGGTCCTTTTTCCGCTGTCGTTTCAGGGAGCGGGAGCATTCGGGTCGCAATGGACAACGGAGAGTTTTCTCTACTCCAACGGACCTGCTGCCTATTTTCGCGATCCGCTTCCGTGCGCCGGTTGTACTTCGACCTTCACCCTCGGCACCAAACAACTGACCAACGACGGCAATCCGTGGGGTCATGTGTTGTACGCCATGCGCGGCACGACGGACGCGCTCCAATTCGCGTCGCGCATTCGCGACACCTCGCGCCAGGCGCTGACCGCAGGGACCGAAGTTCCAGTCGCGCGCGAGCGGGATTTTCGCCCGCTGCTTCGCTTCATGAATATCCCGGTGGACCCCAAATACCGCGTCACGCTGCGTCTCTGGGCGCTCGGCGATTATCCGCAATACATCTTTGCCATTGACTCCGTGCCGGCCCTGCAAAACAGCCTGCCGCTGACGAGAATCCCCGGAACGTCGATGTGGTTTGGCTCCGCGGATGTCACTGCGACGATCCAGCAAGCAGCCGGAAATCCAGCTAACCTGCTTGTGACCCCGCCGCCGTTCGGACCGAACAATCCGGTCGTGGCGCCGCCGGTCTGGGGAATCCTGAGCATCACCAACAACGACACGCAGCAAGTCACGATCGTTTCGCCGCAATAGGATTTAACGCATGGATCTCAACATCGACGACGCCACGCCAGTCGCTGACTTTTTTCTCACTCTTCGCGAAGAGGAAGAGGGCGGTCTGCACATCGAGATGATGAGCCGCTCGAAAGGCCATCTGGCCGGTTTCCCCGCCTGGGATCACGCCGACCGCGAGCTCCGCCCCTTCACACCCGACGACATCCCTCTCGGCGAAGACGATCCCTTCGAAGACGCGGACGAAGCCTGGCGCATCGTCATCATCGCCCGCGGCAAGGACGTCTTCGTCCTCGAAGGCGACGCTCCGCGCGGCCCGCTTCTTCGCCGCTACCGGATCCCGCGCGATCAATACCTCACCGCATGGAACGAACTCATGGTCCAGTATCACCCTCCGCTGGCGTTAGAGGACGTGTTGGGTACGGGCGACGATCAACCGGACGCGTAGGAATTGCTGGCGTAAACTCTCAGCGTATGAGCGATCCATCGTTTGCAATTGACGTCAATCGCGATGCGATCGAGGCGTTCTGCCGCAAGTGGGGCATCAGACAGTTCAGTCTCTTCGGGTCCGTGCTGAACGCGGAAGAGTTTCGCGCCGATAGCGACGTCGATGTCCTGGTCGTATTCGAAGAAGGGGAGCGTGACTGGGGTCCGTGGTACCGGCGATGGGACGAGATGGTCTCGGAGCTTGGAACAATCCTCGGCAGGAAGGCCGGCATCGTCGAGAAAAAGCTGGTGGTGAACCCGTTTATCCGCTATTCGATCTTGACGACGCACCGTTTGGTTTATGCAGCCTGAGCTTCGCGATCCTGCGTATCTGTGGCATGCGGTTCGTGCAGGCCGGGAACACTCTTGCGACAATCGTTCCTGAGGAGTGCGGGCGTCTTCGCCCGCGGGCAGTCGGGCGTCTCGCCCGAGTGCTTCGGCGGCGGGAACGAGCAGGTCGATGGCGATCTTGTCTAACGCTCGATCTCTCTCGCTCGGGCCGTTGGATTCTTTCTTCATGCACTACGACGACCACGCGAAACACACCGCCGGGCGAGGACGCCCGTAGGCCGCGGACGAGACGTCCGCACTCCTTTTGCCCGCGGGCAGAAGCGGACCATGGACCCGCCTCGCTGCGCGCAACTCAGCAACCCATCCCGAAACCGCGAATACAATCCGCCGCCATGATCTTCGATCCATCCATGCGTGCTCTCGCGCACGACGCCGTTGATGCGCTCTTCGATCACGTTGGCGGGATCGCGCAGCGGCCGGTTGTCGATTGGAAGAGTGCGGATGATTTGCGGTCGCTTGTTCGCATCGACCATCGAGGTGGTGCGGCGCCGCTACCGCTCGTTCGCATGCTGATGGAAAACGCAATCCAGCTCCATCATCCCGCGTACATGGGCCATCAGGTCTGCCCGCCATTCCCGACCGCGGTGATTGGGGATCTGGTTATCTCGACGCTGAATCAATCGACGGCAGTCTTCGAAATGAGTCCGATCGGAACGGTGATCGAGCAGGAAGTGATCCGCTGGCTCGCGGACCGCGCCGGTTATCCGTCAAGCGCCCTCGGCACTGCCGTCTCCGGTGGTTCGGTGGCGAACCTCACCGGTTTGATGGCCGCGCGGGCGAGATGGAATGCGAAGCGGGAGTCGGGGATCGGGAGTCGGGAGTCGGAGCAGAATCGCGGGACGATCGAGCAGCCTCCCTCTACGACACCCGACACCCGGCACCCGACACCCGCTCCAGTCATTCTCTGCTCCGCCGACGCGCATTACTCGATCGCACGTGCCGCTTCGATCATGGGAATCGCCGCGGATGACGTAATCAAAATCCCGACCAACGATCGTCACCAGCTCGACCTCGGCGCGCTCACCGCGGCACTGCACGATGCGGACGACGTCATGGCCATCGTGGCAACGTCCGGTTCGACCGCCACCGGCGCGTTCGATGATCTTCGCGCCATTGCGGCGTTGCGCGATCAGTACGACACGTGGCTGCACGTCGACGCCGCGCACGGCGCATCTGTGCTCCTGAGCGAGCGGCTCCGCCATCTCGTCGACGGACTCGATCTCGCCGACTCGCTCGCCTGGGATCCACACAAGATGCTCTGGATGCCGCTTTCGCTTGGCGTGATTCTCATCCGCGACGGCCTTTGGCTGCGGCGCGCGTTCGAAGCCGATGCGCCTTATCTCTTCAACGCGGAGCGCGCCAGCGACAACATCGGCGAGATGACGATTCAGTGCTCCAAGCGCGCCGACGCCGTCAAGTTGTGGCTGACGCTGCAGGTTTCAGGAACCGCTCCCTTCGAATCGGCGCTCGATCATGTGACGGGCGTGACGCGCTATCTCTACGACCGCGTCATCGAATCCGACGACTTCGAAGCGATGCACGTCCCCGAATTCAACATCTTCTGTTTCCGCCATCGCAGCGATGACGATACGAACGCGGCCCTTCGCGAGACATTGATCCGCTCCGGCCACGCCTGGATCACGTCGACCTTGCTCAAAGGCCAGCGCGTGCTCCGCGTGACGATGATCAATCCACGCACCGAGCGCAGCGACGTCGATCGGATGCTCGCCGCGTTGCGGACGATCGCGTCTGCGGGAGCCGCCGATCGGGGGTCGGGAGTCGGAGTATGAGCTCGAGCAACTCCAACGCGGCACCGAGCTTCGATACGCGACAACCGTCCAATCGAACGGCTGACCTTCAGTTCTGTCGCATGCATGGAAGTGCTCGCAACGCCTTCCCATCGAGCGCCTTCTCCCCCACGCTTTTTGTGGGGGAGAAGGTGGCGAAGCCGGATGTGGGGGAGTCGACTGTCGCGGAGAACATGTTTATTCAACGCTGCGACGCC
>DATAMS010000111.1:0-31134 GCA_036260495.1 Thermoanaerobaculia bacterium | reverse complement strand
CTCGTGCGCCAGCGCGATCACGTTCATCGATGGTGAAAAAGGCATTCTTCGTTATCGCGGCTATCCGATCGAAGAGCTGGCCGCCAAAGCCACGTTCGTCGAGATCTGTTACCTGCTCATTCACGGAAACATGCCGTCGATTCCGGAGCTGGACGCGTTCAATGAAAAGCTGACGCGGCACAGCCTCATTCACGAAGACATGAAGAAGTTCTTCGAAGGCTTTCCGCCGTCCGCGCATCCGATGGCGATTCTGTCGGCGATGATCGCGTCGCTGTCGGCGTATTACCCGGAGAACGACAACGAGCTGAACATCATCCGTCTGCTTTCGAAAGCGAAGACGGTCGCCGCGTTCTCGTACAAGAAGTCGATCGGCCAGCCATTCATCTATCCGCGCAATGACCTCAGCTACACGCAGAACTTCATGCACATGATGTTCGCGGTGCCGGCCGAAGACTACGCCGTGACTACGGCCATCGACCGCGCGCTCAACCTCCTGCTGATCCTGCACGCCGATCACGAGCAGAATTGCAGCACGTCCACCGTGCGTATGGTCGGCAGCAGCGGCGCGAATCTCTTCGCGTCGATCTCTGCTGGAATCTGCGCGTTGTGGGGACCGCTGCACGGCGGCGCCAACCAGCAGGTCATCGAGATGCTGCAGCAGATCCGCGAGTCGGGTCAGAGCGCGAAGACGTTCGTGGAGCGCGCCAAGCAGAAGGACTCCGGCTTCAAACTGATGGGATTCGGCCACCGCGTCTACAAGAACTTCGATCCGCGCGCCACGATCCTCAAACGCGCCGCCGACGACGTTCTCTCCGCCCTCGGCAAACGCGATCCTCTCCTCCAAACCGCGACGGAGCTCGAGCAGATCGCGCTGTCGGATCCGTACTTCATCGACCGCAAGCTCTATCCCAACGTCGATTTCTACAGCGGCATCCTCTACCGCGCCATGGGCATTCCCACCAACATGTTCACCGTCATGTTCGCCCTCGGGCGCCTGCCCGGCTGGATCGCGCAATGGAAAGAAATGGTCGACGACGACAAGACCAGGATCAACCGCCCGCGCCAGTTGTACGTCGGGAGCAAGGTTCGCGATTTCGTCGAAGTCGGCGAAGCGCTGCCTGTGATGGTGTAACTCCGCGCCCTCCTCGTCTCCGCGTGAAACCGTCTCTCACGCGGAGACACCCTTCACTTCCACTTCGGGTCTGACCCCTTCTACATTACGTAGAACGATTGGTCTTCGGCGCGACACGCATCACCGTGTTTCTACACACAACGCCGCGGTGACAACAATCCTTGTTCGCAGCGACGGCGGGATGTATTCACATGACAGGTCCCAAATGGAGGTACCGCTCATGTTGGTCAAAGATGTCATGACACCCGCTCCCGTCTGCTGCAATCCCGATTCGAAGATCGATCAGGTCGCCACACTGATGCTCGATCACGACTGCGGCATCGTCCCCATCTGCAAAGACTCGAAGCTCGTCGGTGTGATCACCGATCGCGACATCACCTGCCGCGCTGTCGCGAAAGGAATGTATCCCGCCGCCGTTCCGGTGCGCGACGTGATGACGAAGACCGTCTTCACGATCCATCAGGATGAGGAAGTCGAGGCCGCGATCCAGTTGATGGAAGCCAAGCAGGTGCGCCGCCTTCCAGTCGTCGACGACGCGTTCCACGTCGTCGGAATCGTCGCCCCGTCGGATCTCGCCCCAACGTTCGCATCCACCAACGTCGCCGACTTTCTCCTCGCGGTGTCGTACTGGAGCCGCAGGCCGGGCGCGCAGGCGGTGTCGTAGAAGCGTAACCACAGAGACGCAGAGGTCACGGAGGTCCCTCCGCGTCCCTCCGCGTCTCCGCGTGAAACGGTGCTCAAGGCGAAACCAGAATCTGCCCCGACATCGCCGGCTGATGCATCGTGCAGTAAAACGGAAAAACGCCCGCATCGTGAAAGGTCATCACGAACGACGTCTTCGATAACGGCGGAAATTTCGTCTGCACCAGTACCTTGTTCGCGGCATCGGTGAGCATGAAGTCGTGCTCGTCGTCGGGCTGCAGATTCCAGAACACGATCTCCGTCGGTTGATCTCTCCGCACTGCAAACACCTCGGGTAAAAACGCGTACACCTCGCCGAACTTCTTCACCGTCTCCGCCGGCCCGGTTTCCTTGATGGCAACGCCGATCGTCAGCACGACGACGCGCGCCGCCGCTTTTCCGCTCCGCGCGATCGTCACGCCGTGCTGGTGCGTATCGCGGCAAGCAAACAGGAGCAACGAAAGCAGCGCGATCCGTTTCATCAAAACCATGGTAACTCCGCGCCTCCGGCGTCTCCGCGTGAACCACTCTCATGTGCAAAAAGAGCCGGGCACGGCCGGGTCATGGGAACAATCGCTGCATCGCCCGGGACAGGAGGTATCCCATGACGATGAATCCCGTAGTCCACTTCGAAATGCCCGCCGAAGACCGCAACCGAATGGCCAACTTCTACAAGAAGGCGTTCGGCTGGCAGGCCCAGATGCTCGGCCCCGACATGGGCGACTACGTTGTCGTGACGACGACCGAGTCCGACGACAACGGCCCGAAGAAAGCCGGCGCCATCAACGGCGGCTTCTTTCCGAAGAGCAGCGACAAGCCCGCGCAGTATCCGGCCGTCGTGATCGCGGTCGACGACATCCAGCAATCGATGAAGACCGTCTCCGACGCCGGCGGCAAAGTTCTCGGCGATCCCATGGACATTCCCGGCATCGGCAAGTACGTAGCCTTCTTCGACACCGAAGGCAACCGCGCCAGCATGCTGCAACCGCTCGAGCGCATGTCCATGCGGCCGAAGTCAAAGTGAGCGATCTGCCCGGATAGGCCGGAACCTATCCGGGTAGTTCCAAAAGGCACATGAAGCCGCAAACGATTCTACGGTGATCCTACGCGCTCGTCCCTCCATCCACGCACAACACCTGCCCCGTAATCGCGCTCGCGTCCTCACTCAGCATGAACGAGATTGCTGCGGCAACCTCGGAAGGCTTGACCGCGCGTCGCATCGGGATGGCGCGGATCATTTCCTTCTTCACCTCGGCATCCAGCGTGGCGATCATGTCCGTGTCGACGAGGCCGGGGGCGATGCAGTTCACGCGGATGTTGCTGCGGGCCACCTCGCGGGCGAGCGAGCGGGTGAGGGCGATGAGAGCGCCTTTTGCGGCGGCGTAGTTTGTCTGTCCAACGACGCCATGCAATCCGCTGAGTGAGGCCACGTTCACGATGGCGCCGCGGCGCTGTTTCATCATCGATGGCAGCACGGCTTTGGTCATCGACATCGCGCCGTCGAGGTTCGTCTGCATCACCTCGCGCCAGTCGTCGTCGGTCATGTTGTAGAGGAGCGCGTCACGGCGAACGCCGGCGTTGTTGACGAGTGCGTCGATCGCTCCGAACTTCGCGATCACCTCGGCCACGATCGCTTCGTTGCGCGCGGAATCGCGCACGTCGCCCTGCAGCGCGAAGCCTTCCGGAAGCTCGGTCGAGCTGACATACGTGAAGGCGACATTCCAGCCGTCGCGCGTGAGGCGTTCGACGAGTGCGCGGCCGATGCCGCGAGCGCCGCCGGTAATGAGGACTGTGGGCATAGTTGCCAAGTCGTCAGGTTGCCAGGTTCCCCGGCGGCAACCGGGCAACTCGGCAACTCGGCAACCTAGCTCTCCTCCTCGTACTTGTCCTTCAGCGACGCCACCACCGTCGGATCGGCGAGCGTCGTCACATCGCCAAGCGTTCGTCCCTCGGCGATGTCGCGCAGGAGACGGCGCATGATCTTGCCGCTGCGTGTCTTCGGCAGGTCGGCGGTGACGAGGATTTTTTCCGGCCGCGCGATCGCGCCGATCTTCGCGGAAACGTGATCCTTCAGTTCTTTTTCGAACTTCGCGGGATCTTTCTTAGCCTCTTCCAGCCGAGACGCTTTCACGATCACGAACGCGGCAATCGCCGTCCCTTTGATTTCGTGATTGATGCCGACCACCGCGGCCTCGGCCACCGACTGATGATCGACGAGCGCCGACTCAACCTCCATCGTGCCGATGCGATGGCCGGCTACGTTGATGACGTCGTCCACGCGCCCGAGGAGCCAGAAGTAGCCGTCTTCGTCGCGGCGGGCGCCGTCGCCGGTGAAGTAGATGCCGGGCCACTTCGACCAATACTGCGCGACATAGCGCTCCGGGTCGCGCCAGATCCCGCGCAGCATCGACGGCCACGGACTGGTGATGGCGAGATAGCCGCCGCCGACTTCCACCTCATCGCCCGCTTCATTGAGAATCTTTGCGTCGATGCCGGGAAACGCCTTCGTCGCGGAGCCGGGTTTGGTGGCCACGAGACCGGGCAGCGGCGAGATCATGATCGCGCCGGTCTCGGTCTGCCACCACGTGTCGACGATCGGACAACGATCGCCGCCGATCCATTTCTGGTACCACATCCACGCCTCGGGATTGATCGGTTCGCCGACGGACCCGAGCAATCGAAGCGACGACAGGTCGTGCGATTCCGGCAGTTCGTGTCCCCACTTCATGAACGCGCGAATCGCCGTCGGCGCCGTGTAGAAGATCGTGACTTTGTGTTTCTCGATCAGCGACCAGAAGCGATCCTGCTTCGGCCAGTCGGGCGCGCCTTCGTAAACGAACACCGTCGCTCCGGCAGCGAGCGGACCGTAGACGACGTACGAATGCCCGGTCACCCATCCGATGTCGGCCGTACACCAATAAACGTCGTCCTCTTTCAAATCGAAAATCCATTTGCACGTGGCATAGCAGCCGGTGAGGTAGCCGCCGGTCGTGTGGATGATGCCTTTCGGCTTGCCGGTCGTTCCGCTCGTGTAAAGCGTGTAGAGCATCTGCTCGGAATCGACCCACGTGGGTGGGCAGTCCGCCGAGGCTTTGCTCATCAGATCGTGGTACCAGCAGTCGCGGCCGGGACTCATCGACACCGTGTCGTCCAACTCTTCCACTGCCGCGCGGCGCATGACGACGATCACATGCTCGATCGATGGACAATCGGCCGTTGCAGCGTCGGCGAGTTTCTTGAGCGGAACGAGATTGCCGCGGCGATAGCCCGCCGTGGCAGTGATCAGAACCTTCGCCTCCGCGTCCTGAATGCGATCGCGCAACGCCTCGGACGAAAAACCGCCGAACACGACGGAGTGCGCGGCGCCGATGCGCGCGCAGGCCAGCATGGCGATGATCGCTTCCGGAACGAGCGGCATGTAAATCGCGACGCGGTCGCCCAGCGTGACGCCGAGAGACTTCAGCGCGTTCGCAAATTTCGAGACCTCGGCGTGCAGTTCGCGATACGTGAACGTCCGCACATCGCCCGGCTCACCTTCCCAGATGATCGCCTGCTTATCGCCGCGCTCCGCGAGATGACGGTCGAGGCAGTTGGCCGAGGCGTTGAGCTTCCCGCCGATGAACCACTTTGCGTACGGAGGCTCCCACTCCAGAACTCTGTCCCACTTCGTCTGCCACTCGAGCTGCTCCGCCCAGCCGGCCCAGAACGCCTCGCGATCCTTGACGTCGTAAACCTTCTCGTCGTTCGCACTCGCGTTGCGGCGAAACGAATCTGAAGGCGGAAAGGAGCGATGTTCCTGCAGCAGCGCGTCAATCTCGTTGGCCATGTTGGGCGGATTCTAATCCGGTGCGGCGGCGTCCGCGTTACTCGTGGTTCACCGAACGGACTGTGCCGCAACCGACGCGACTGAGCAACTTGCAGAATCTTGAAGGTTGGATGTCGAGTGTTGGATGTTGAATTGAATGTATGCGGACCTCGGCTTCATTCAACACTCAACATCCAACATTGAACAGTCAACATTCGCTGTTCCGGAATCCAGCCGGAGAATCTGAATCGCACTGAGCGAGGCCAGGCTACTTCAGCGCGGTTCGCAGTTGCTGGATGTGCAGGGCCTTGACCAGCGTCGATTGCGCCGTGAGAGTCGGATCTGCGAACGAAAGCGTCGAGAGTCCGAGGGTCGTGCGTGCTGCGACGATCGCTGCGCGGAGCTCGTCGATGTGCACTTTGCGAATGCCCGACCCAATGCCGAGCGAAGGATCGGTGAACGTTGCCGGCAAAAGGCCGGCGGTGCTGCGAAGAGCGTTCACCGCCGTTCGAAGTTGCGTTAGATGAATGGCCTTGACCAGCGTCGTTCCAGCTACGAGCGGATCGTCGCTGAACGTAAAGGTCGAGGCGACGTCCGGCGCGCTGTCGGCCGACGAACCTGAGCCACCGTAGACGGCGCGCACCTCGTACAAGTACTCGCTGTTTGGTGTGAGCGCGCCGTCATTGAATGATGCCGTGGCCGGCGATCCTGCAAGAGCGTATGAACTGCCGTTGACCTTGCGCCGGACTTCATACGAGGTCGCTTCGGCGATGGGCGTCCAGGTGATCGTCGCCGTGGTGCTGCTGGTTCCGGTGGCGACCACGTTCGTGGGCGTCGCGAACATGCTGACGGACTGCAGCAAGGACGCCGAGGTGCTCGGCTGGTAGGCGGCATCGCCCTCGTAGGTCGCCGTGATGTTGTGACCTCCAAGAGAAACGAATGGGGTGGTCAGCATCGCCTGTCCGTCTTGCAATGCGCTATAGCCGAGAAATTGCGAACCGTCGTAGAAAGAGGCGAAGCCGGTGATCGTACCGGGAACTGCGGAGCTGACCCAGGCCGTCAACGTGACGGCTTGGCCGATTCCTGATGGGTTCGGTGCGGTTCCGATCGCCGTCGTCGTTGTTGCCCCGCCGATCGTGATGCTCGCATTCGTAAGATTCAGCCCGTTATTGAGCGTCGTTTCGCTCAACGTTCCGCCCTGATTCGACAAGAGCGTATTCTCCGGACTGAACGTCAGCGCGATGGTCGAGCCATTTGCCAGACCGCTGGCCAGCGTCAACGTCAACGTTCCGATGCGATTGCCCGGAAGCGGTGCGTTGGCAGTCAGCGGAATTGGTTGCGTGCTCTCCACGAACTGTCCAAGCCAGCCGATCGTGCCGTTGCCGTTCACCGTCTGCTCGAACGACGGCGAGAGTCCGGCCAGCGCGCCGGCACGCGCGAACGTTGCGGATGTCACCGCGACGGCCGGGAAGCTGACCTGGATCGAGAGCGACTGGATACGATTGCCCGAGCCGGCATCAGTCCCGAGTGGTGTGCCGGTTACGTCGCGAAGGTAGACCGGCACGGCAACCGTTGAGCCTGCGCTGGCCGAGGTCGTGCCGATCGTCAGCACATCCTGCGCGGCCACCGGGAGTGTGGCGGTGAGAAGCAGAACGACGAAAAACCGGCGTGGACTCATCGTCATGAGCCGCCAGTGTTTGATTGACTGCACGAAAGGGTTGGCCAATTCGAAATCACAATAACACAGCGATTCCTCAGCTCAGAATCGCATCTCCATCTGCCCGAAAAACTCTCGTCCCGCCAGCCGGTTCACGCCGCCGACCATCGTCTCCTCGGGACGCTTGTTCAGCAGGTTGTTGCCGAAGATCGTGGCGCGAAGGCGCGTGTTCGGGATGTCGTAGCTGACGCGCGCGTTGACGAGCGCGTACGACGGCAGCGGTTTCGTTGCGAAGCTGGTGAATTCGGATCGGATGAAAAACCAGTCGCGCGGCGCGGTGTAGGTGCCACGCCAGGCCACTTCGAGTGCGCCGCGTACGCCATTGACCGGACCACCGTACGCGCCGAGGTTGATTTTGTCTTTCGGCGAGTAGACGAACTCGAAAGGGATGCCGCTCGAATCGACGCCGGTTCCCATTTGCGATTCGGACTGATGCGCCCAGTTCACAAAGCCGGTCACACGCTGCGCGAAATTCGATCGCAGCTCGAGCTCGCCGCCGGTGATGCGCGCGTCAGCCGGCTGGTTCTCCCAACCCAAGGTCGGTGCCGCGGGCGGCGGGTTGAACTGCTGCACGACGACGATGAAATTGTGAAGGCGTGAACGATAGAGATCGGCTTTCATCGATACGGTCGGTGATATCTGGTACTCGCCACCCACCTCGAACGTACTGATCTCCTCGGGATTGAGATTCGGATTCGGTTTGAAGATCGAGAGCGGGAACGGCGGGATCCCGATCTGCGTGGTGACGGTGAAAAAATTGCTGTCCTGGTAAAGCTCGCTGAACGTCGGAAAACGAAACGCCGTGGAGTAGCCGCCGCGGACCACGAGCCGATCGTTCGGCGTGTAGACGAGCGAAACACGCGGCGAGGTTTTGGCGTCGAACAGTTTCGTTTTCTCGTCGTAGCGGATGCCGGCGACGACGCGCAGCAGGTTCCTGGCGAGGTCGAACTGATCCTGCGCGTAGATGGCGACCTTGTTGTATCCGGCCACGACGCTGGCGTCAGGCGAAAGTTCGGCCTTGTGCTCGGCGCGATCGAGGCGGCGCGCTTCCGTACCGACCAGTATGTCGTGGCCCGGAATCATGTGCAATCCCATGCGGAAATCGCCAATGGCCTGGTAGCCATGATCGGCAGGCTTCGCGAATTCGGGCTCCTGCGCGGCGGCGTGGCAACCGGCGCAATGCATTCCGAAACGGTGCGCCCACGAGAAGCCGGCCGAATACGTGACCGGCGCATTGGCTGGCGCGTGGTTGTATTTGATGTTTACGGTGTCGAGGTTCTGCTTCAACGTGTGCGCCGAACGGAACGCCGCGGTGGGCGGCAGTCCGGCTTCGGGCGGAAACGTCTCCGTAAATCCGTCGAGGTGATCGTCGTGACGGTAGCCGGATAGCTGCCAGTCGCCGATGGTGGCTTTGAGGAAAACATCGGACGCGACGAACTTCGAGCGATCGTCCATCCAGAACTCCTGGGGGAAGATCGTACGCAGAAATCGCACGGCGCCGAGGATCGAGCCTTTACGGAAGCGTTGTCCGAATTGCGCGCTCACCTCGCCGGTCGTGCGGCTGCCGCCGTAAAGCTGCACGTCGCCGCCGGCAAGATCATCGCCGGAAAGCGTCACGATGTTGATCACGCCCCAGAACGCGTTCTCGCCGTAAAGCGATGATCCCGGTCCGCGCACGACTTCGATGCGCTTGATGTTCTGCACCGGAAAAAAATCGAAGGCAGGACTGAGCGGGAGGCCGCCGGTGTCGCCGGAGTTGTACGGCGAGCCGTCGATCAGCAGCAGGATGCGATTCGAAAACGGGTTCTCGCCGAAGCCACGGATGTCGATCGTCTGCACCATCGGATTCCAGCGCACATTGACGCCGGCCACGAGGCGCAGCAGATCGGGAACGGTGCGCGCGCCCGATTCCTGAATCTGTTTCGCGGTCACGACCGTGACGGCGCTCGGCGCTTTCGAGATGGGGATCTCGGTCTTGGTGGACGCTTCGACCTTGATCTGCTCCTCGCCGAAGAGCGTCACCTCACCGATCGATTTCGGCTGCTGGATCGTAGGCGTCGCCGGTTGCGCAGCCAGCGCGAGTGGAAAACCAAGGGCGAGGACCGTGGCAATGACAACGCGTGAGTCCATGACGTCCACCTCGAAACGCTAAATTGGTCCGAACGCGCGGAGTTTAGCCGATCGGAGTGTGGGCGTCTCGCCCGCGGGCACTCGGGCGTCCCCGCCCGAGTGCGAACGCAAAAACGAAAAGCGATCCGTAACTACGAGACCGCCACTTCCTTCGCGCAGTACTGATTGAACGCCGCAGCCAGCTCCGACGCGATGTCGTGCGCCGCGCGCCCTTCGATCTGATGCCGCTCCACCATCTTCACCAGCTCGCCGTCGCGGAACAACGCGATCGACGGCGACGACGGCCGGTAACCGGTGAAATACTCGCGGGCCCGGTTCGTCGCATCGCGGTCATTGCCGGCGAACACCGTGATCATCTTGTCGGGCTTCACCTCGTTCTCGAGCGAGAGCGCGATCGCGGGACGGGCCACGCCGGCGGCGCATCCGCACACCGAGTTCACGACCACGAGCACTGTTCCCTTTTTCTCCTGCATCACCGCATCCACTTCCTGCGGCGTGCGTGTTTCCTGAAATCCGAGCTGCGTCAGCTCCTCGCGCATCGGACCAGCAATCCGTTCGTCGTACATTGGTTTTCCTCCGGTCGTTTGAAAGCGAAATCGTATCGTGAAAATTCGGGGGTGGGGAGTGGGGTGTGGGGGGGTGGGTTCGGCGGTTGTGGAATTGTCCAGCCGAGCGGCCAAGTCTCGGGGCAAGAGAAAGCAGAAATGTTGAATGTTGGATGTTGAGTGTTCAGTGTTGAATGATCGGGCGAGTTGCGCGGCCCATTCAGCATGAAACATTCAACATCCAACACTCAACATTCCGCTTTTCAAAACAAAAGCATCTCCGCTCCCCCAACCCCACCTCCGACACCCCACTCCCGCGAAAATCATCTCCGCACCGCCCGTCCTCGCACCATTCCCGCCAGCGCTGCAAGATCGCGCGCATCGATCATCCCGTCGCCGTTGACGTCGCATCCCCAACTTGCATGCGCCGCCGTCGTGGCGTGCGGTCCGCCCGACAACTCCTTGCTCAGCGCGGAGAGATCCGTGGCATTGATGACGCTGTCGCCGTTGCAGTCGCCGGGCGCAGGCACGATCAGTTTGTAGATCACGAAGCCGCTCGCAAAATACACGCTCCCGTCCGGCCCCTCGGCCACGTCGATGATCGGATCGCTTTCGTTCTGAATCAGCGCGATCGGATCAGGAACCGGATTGGCGTAAACGTCCGGCACGTAGAAAAGCGCCTTGGCCACAAAACTGCCCAGCAGATACCCGCGCCGGAGGATGGGATTGCGCCCGCTGAGCGGCGCGAGACCGGTGGGCGCAACGACGACAGGAAACGTGTACACCGGCGGACGCATCCCGGCAACCAGCGGCTCGTTTCCCGCCGTGTACGGCCAGCCGCAATCATCGCCGTCCGCAACGACGTCGATCTCATCGTCGGCGAGGTCGCCGTTGTCGGTGATGATCACGCGCTGCGTTGCCGCATCCCACGCCAGGTCGAACGGATTGCGGAATCCGCGCGCGAACGGCAGAGCTGAACCATCAGGCAGAATGCGCCACAGCTTGCCGCCGTTCCATGCCGGATCCTGCGCGAGCGTTCCAACGCCATAGTCGCCGATGGCCAGAAAAATCGAACCGTCCGGCGCGACCGCGAGATTGCCGCCATGATGCTCGGTCGAAACGCCCCGCTCCGCCACATCCTTGTCGCAAACGAAGCGATGAATCTCACTCTCCGCGCCAGTCGTGAGATCGATCGCCGAGACGATGTCGTACGTAATCGCCGGCGTCGTGTAATGAACGATGGCCGTGTTGTCATCCCGCAACGCCAACCCGATCAACCCACAATTCCCATTCGCCTCGGTCGCCACATGCGCGACCACCGCCGCCTTCCCCGACGCCCTCTCCGCATCCCCAATCCGCAAAACATCCCCACTCTTGATCGAGTAGTAAATCGTCCCCCGCGAATCAACCGCCAGCGAGGTCAGGAACCCCGGCGTCCCCTGCAAAAGCTGAACATGGAACCCCGTCAACGACGAAGCGTGCGCCGCCGAAGCCAGCAACAGAATCAAAAGGAGTCGTTTCATTCGTTTTCGTTGTCTCAGTTTTCTACCCGAGGTCTCCGTCTGCCGGGTCCCGATGTTCTCGATCTCCCGGCAACCAAATCCATCCGGTCACCCGAGGCGACAAACGATATCCGTGCCAGCGTCTTCCCGGAGGGCGGTTCCGCGTACGCGACGGGAGTCGTCGGACGACCGAGGGAGAGTGGCAGGTTGGCGCTCGGGAACTGATGGCAAGATGGCCGGCCGGCACGTGCTCGCTGGTGATCGGCAGCGATCATAAGCGGAACGCGACGCTCCCGACGCCGCTGGAATGCGTCCGAGGAAGCCTCGGTTACGAAGGCCCTTGACGCATGAGGGCACCGCGCCGATAATCGCGCCCCTCGCCGCAGCCGCTTCCCATCGGCCGCCGAGCGTTTCTCACCAAGTGTCGCGGGGTGGAGCAGTCTGGTAGCTCGTTGGGCTCATAACCCAAAGGTCGCGGGTTCAAATCCCGCCCCCGCAACCAATTGGTAGGCCCGTCTAAGTTCTCGTGCTCAAAGGCTGAGAGTCTTTCGATTCGCCCCGAAGCCCTACCAACCGCCCTTCTAGGTCATCTGAGAACTGACCGGCTGGATCGATGCGATGTGATCGAAGGTCAATGGTAACTTTGCGTTCGACTTCATGGAGTATTGCCGAGGAGTTAGGGGAAGCGAATGTCTTCGGGTTGCTCAGTCGAATAGGTTCGGTTATTGCGGACCACGATCTTCCTAGCTGTCCTCCGGCCTCTGACGCGGACCAGTGCCACGGACGGCTTGGGGCGTTACCGCAAGAAAACAATCGACTTCGGCACAAAACGGCGTATTCTGCGCTCCATGGCTCCCCCAGTCATATGAGAGATCAGTAGGAAATGTTTACCTTTGACTAGCTGCTCGCCTCAAACCAGATGGGGTGTTTTTCCGCGCGGGAGTTCACCGCAATTTTTCGGAAAAAACCGTCGAGACTCTCCGCTCTTGCTTGCGGGGGTAGGGATTGTTCCGTCCCCGTCACTCCTATGGTTGAGCTTCCCAAAACATTTGCGGGCGCAGGGAATGGGCATACTTACTGAAACGTAAGAGGGATTATGTTGATGAAGAAGAAGAAGACAGGCGAGGGCAATTCTCGCAAAGCAACTGGCTCCGCCGCCTCAGAAGTCATGCCGGATCCAGCTGAAAACTATTACGAGCGAGCGCGAGCCAATCGCGCCGAATATGACCGTGCTATCAAGGTCGAGAGTCCTTGGGCGGAATACCTTGCCGAGCGGAACTCGGAGGCGTTTGGATCTGTCGGCAATCCCCGTTCGCGTCAAGGGTTCGACCCAGGCTCGTTCCGCCATCGCTGATCTCAAGTATTCGAGCTGCAGTTCCTTCTGCGCCCGCGGAGGGATAACTGACTCCTGAGTACGAAGATCTCGTCTGGCATCTCAACCGACTGCGGAGAGCGCGGCTCGAAGGCAAGCTGGTTTTCGTCCTCGGCTCCGGGGTCAACAAGACCTATGGTTTGCCCGATTGGCGCGAGCTTCTGGAACGACTCATGCGCGATTGCAGTCGTGTCCGCGATGGAGCAAGCGTAGTGTCGCACATCGGTCAGCAGCTGCAGGGCATCATCCCTGATCCGCTTTTGCAGGCGGCCATCGTCCGACAGGGGTACCTCAAGCCCGATCTCTGGGTCAAAGCCATCCGCGGTCATCTTCGAGAACTCAAAGACCGCCCGGCTGCGGACTCATCAAAGCCGCTTTATCAGATTGCCCGTCTTGTCATGGGGCAGTATTCCGCCGATCGTCATCGGCACGTGCCTCTGCTGACATTCAACTACGACCACATGCTTGAGTATGCGCTGGAGTCGGCCGCGCAACCGCGCGATCGCAGCTCCATCTACTCGATCTCACGCGAGAGTGACTATGCAGCCTCCATATTTCGCCCCGGAGTGTTCGTCTATCACCTTCACGGAGATGCATTGTCGGACGACAGCCCAATATTCGACGCTACGTCCTATCTCCGAGTTCTCGGCTCGCCGGGCCGGCATTGGAGCTGGGACTGTCTTTCAGCCACGCTCTTCCAACGCGGGACTGGCGCCATGTTCATCGGCCTTTCCCTGGTCGATCCCAGCCTGCGTCTGCTGCTCACCCAGTGGGCGGAGAAGGGTCTTCCGCTTTCAGGAATCTACGTATCCAGTCCGGCACCATCTCCTCCTGACCACCTGACGTGGGAGGAAAAGCTCAACCTCGCGAACATCTCTCGGGACATTCTGCGCTTGTTTGATGACGTGCTTACTCAGCTTTCTCTCATTCCCTACCACGTGACGTTATGGGATGAGATTCAGGAGTTGTTGAAGGAGATTGAAGCGAAATGACGATCAAGGTTAACCTGCCAGTACTGGACCACAAGCTCGCCGATCGTGCCCTGCACATCGACTTCGTTCGGCTGCGCTGCGGTTCGGAGCGGAAATTCGCGCAGGGCATCCAGGCGGTACGCGACCAAACCGAGATCGATGACGTTCACCCCTTCATAGCCTTCTCGGAGTGGGATGCGCTGCTCGTTGTGCCTTGCTCGCGCCTCTACCCGCAGGTGCTCACCGACATCTATGCAAACCCCGACGTTGCCGAAAGCGTGTCTGGCACCTCGGGTTACTTCGCCTACCTCTGGGAGAACGATGTCAACCGAATCTGGCCGGAGACGCTGACCCACATGGAGGGAGGCGGCCCCTCGATCTTGGTATCCCTTCGTTTTGCTGACTGGTTTCGTGAGGACATCGGCCTTGGCGCAGAGATTCTCTTCTGCAACCGTGTGCGGGATCTTCTCAAGCCGCTCGACGGAATTCGTGCGGTTGTTGCTCACAGCCTCGGATGGAACGATGTCATCCTTCTATTGAATGCAAGCGGAGACGAAGCTCGGTTAATCGACCTCGTGAGGAACCTGCGGATGACTACGCTCGGCGACTGCCTCGGTAGCCGCCGTGAGGAGCAGCTCGGATTCTCACAAGGTGGCGAAACGCAGATCTTCGCCGCCAGCTACAGCCACCTCTTGGGCGGATTTCAACATTACGTCGAGCGACGTCTTTCATTTGGAAGCTTGTCCGCAGAAATCAAGTCAGCGCGTTTGCTCGCCCGTGTGGCTCCACAGCATGAGCAGGGAGTCGAGGAGTTCCTCAAACAGCATGCCGTGAGCGTCGGCGCCGATGCACCTGAGAGCGAGATGGGCCATTACAGCCTATCGATCGACATGTCTGAGATCGCCAAGGTGGACGGGAGTCGCAAAGCTATCCGTTTCATCGCCGATACTCGCGCTCACATCGGTTCCCTTACGGAGGGCGTTCCGAACAGCTACGCAGAAACGACCTCGATCTTTCGACTGGGTGAGCAGGGACTCGAGAAAAAACGTGCCTTTGCGCCGTTGACCCCCACCTTGCAGGATGATATCCGCGATGTTCAGGAGCTCCTGACGACGGTTCCTCAACTGTTGCGCGAGTTGGGTGCCTCGTCCATGACTAGTCACCGCTTCGTATCCGTGCTGAACACACTCCTCGATCATTTGTTCGACCCGGTTCGCAGCTCCGTCGTTCGCCACCTGAGCCGGTTTGCCAAATCACTTCCCAGACGAATCCGTGGTCTTAGTTTGGACGGCGTGGACGACCTCTGTCATGTGCTCGAATACGCAGTTGGCCAAGCAACTGACGGCATTTCGCAGTTTCAACATGACGCCAACGCACTCGGCCTGTCCGGTCGTGGCGGCTACAGCCGGCTGATCGCCGCGGCAGAGTGGTACATTCGCTCGACCTTTATCGGTTTGAATATCCATACGGAGCTACCCCTCATCACGTTCGGTCTACGAAGTGGCAACGCCGGCAGCACCGGTCACTATCAGATCGACATCCCTTTCAATGTCCTCTTCGTGCCCAGCCGCTGGCACATTATCTTCCACGAGATCGGTCATCTTGCCTGGCTACACACGTTCGGCTGGATGATGGAAAGCTTGTTCATCTATCGGTCGATGGAAAGGGAGATCAAGACCGAAATCATGCGCAAGCTGGGAAAACGATTAAAGGCCACTCCAGCAGCCAAAATCAGTCAGGAGGCTGGCGAACGCGTTCACGTTGAGTTTTTGCGCGTGCGAGAAATCGTCAAGGAGCTTTTTCCCAGCTATTTGATGTTTGCATTGCCGTGTGCGGGGAGCATCGAGGAGTTCGACGCGTTGGCGCTGCGTCCGATGATCAAGGCAGGGCACGAGTCGTCTCTCAGCCGCGAGCTGCTTATGCGTGTGGTAACCCACTGTCTTCTGGAGATCATGCAGGACGCGCTCGAGGAAAAGCCTACGAGGCAGACAAGCGGCGCGGCAAACGTGTCACCCACGGACTCTTATGATTCGACGCGAAGAAAACACCAACAGCGCATATGGGGGAACCGGGCGGCCGAATGGTGGGGAACCTGGAAGACACTGCGCAACCGACCCCTGACGCACGAAGTCGACAAAGCGATCAAATCTATATATGACACCGTAAAACGAGTCGCCGAAGAATTCAGAGAGGGGGCGGCACGCCGCGAAACGCGGCGCGATGCGGAGTCGCGGCGTCCGGCCCGGCTCGAGCCTATCGTCTCGGCATCGTTGCACATGCTCGGGACTGATACATTCCGAGCTTCCGTAGAGGAAGCCTTGGAGTCTGTGGTCATGGTCTTATCGCTGCGAGGAGATCACTTCCTCGATGAAGGTTCGAATGCCCCCGCGTTTTTCGGTCGTCTGCTCGAAAGGATCGACGAAGCGAAGCGTCCGGAAACCGACCTTGTCTATCAAGCAATGCTTGGGAAGCCCTTCTCCGAATGGATACATGAAGGAATCGTTTTGACAGCGCATCGTGAATCGTTTGACTGGTCGCGTCTGCTTCTCGGTTCTCGCTCTGAACTTTTGCTAGGCGATTCGGGAGAGTTTTTGCGAAGCCAGCTTTCGGTGCTGTTGTCGATGTGGCACGACGCGATCACCGAGACGCACAAGGACTATGAAGATCTGGAACGAATTCTCATCGATCTTGGCGTCGTTCGGATCATGGAGATGAAATTGCCTTCAGGCGCGACGCCTGTCGGCCCAGTTCAGGTTCCCGGCACTTCCAGCAGCAAGCGCGCGTCGCAAAGGCGACCCTCCCGATCCATCAAGCGCAGACCTGCAAAGTAATGAAGACCGATCCGGTATGCCGATTTGCCGTCAGATCTCCGCGACGCATAGAACCTTCCGGATTTTGAGCGCACACGAGTAGTGCTGTTCTCGCTGGGGCAATGAGTAGCCAATAGGCCGTCGTCCTCACCGCGCCCAATCGGATTGACGTGCCGTCGATTGTCTGCAGCTACACATACATCTCCCGCAGCATCTCCGCGGCGGAAACATCGAGTTGCTCCTCCCTCCGGATTTCTTCGAATCTGCGGACGAGATCCTCGGCGCGGATGCGGCGCCGTTCGGCGCCGGCGATGTCGGCTAGTACGCGGCCTTGGTTCATCATCACGATGCGGTGGCCTAGGGTGGCGGCTTGTTGCATGGAGTGGGTGACCATCAGCGTCGTGAGATTGTGCTGGGAGACCAGGCGTTGAGTTAGGCGGACGATCTGGTCGGCGCTTTTGGGGTCGAGGGCGGCGGTGTGTTCGTCGAGTAGTAGGAGGTCGGGTCTCCGCCATGTGGCCATTAATAATGTGAGAGCCTGGCGTTGGCCGCCGGAGAGCGTGCCGATGGGGTTGTTCATTCTTGTTTCGAGTTGCATGTTGAGGGTGGCGACGCGGCCGCGCAGTTCGTTTTGAAGCTTTGCGGGTAGCAGGGATCCGAGTCCCCGAGGGAGGCCGCGGCGGGCGGCGAGGGCGAGGTTTTCAGCGACGGTCATGTTGGGGGCGGTGCCGCTGAAGGGGTTCTGGAAGACGCGGCCGATCATGGCGGCGCGGCGATGTTCGGGCCATTTCGTGACGTCGTGTCCGGACAGCGTGATCGTGCCGTGATCGAGCGGGAAGGTGCCGGCGGCGGCGTTGAGGAGCGTCGATTTTCCGGAGCCGTTGGTGCCGATGACGATGACGAAGGAGCCTTCTTCGATGTCGAGGGTTACGCCTTGAAGTGCGCGGACTTCGTTGGGCGTATTCGGGAAGAAGGTTTTGGTCAGGTTTTTTAGTTGGAGCATGATTCGTGTCCGATTCGGTGGGTCATCGCACTAGACCATCCGGGCGGGACGCCCGGATGGCCGCGGACGAGACGTCCGCACTCCTGGTCGGGAAGAAGGTGAGCATGTTCGTTTCCAATTCGGTTTATCGCGCTATCAGACCAATCGGTCGTGGACGCCGGCGGAGCATCATTGGCAGAACCAGCGCACCGAAGACGAAGAGGGCGGTGACTAGTTTCAGGTCGTTGGGGTTGAGGCCCCACCGCAGGGCGACGGCGATGATGAGGCGGAAAAGGACGCTGCCCATGATCGTGCCGGTGAGCGCGCCGCCGAGGCTGTCGGAGCCGACGAGGGCGCGGCCGATGATGACGCTGGCGAGGCCCCAGACCACCATGCCGATTCCCATCTGCACGTCGGCGAATCCTTGATATTGGGCGAGCAGCGCGCCGGCGAATGCGATCAGTCCGTTGGAAATGGCGAGGCCGAGGATGATCATGTTCTCGACGCTGACGCCTAGGGCGCGGATCATTTGTGCGTTGTCGCCGGAGGCGCGCATGGCGCTGCCGAGGTTTGTGCGGAAGAAGAAGTAAAGCGCGATCGCGGCGAAGAGGACGACCGCGGCGATCAGCAGCAACGAGCCGAGCTCGCGCGCGCTCACGGGCCAGCCGAGGAGCATCGCGGTGTCGCCGCCGCTGAGACGGCGTCCGAGGCGCTCGGCGTACGTCGTCAGCGTTCTTGCGGAAAGCAGCGGCAGGTTGCTCTGCCCCATCACGTGAAGATTGATGGAGTAGAGCGCGGTCATTACCAGAATTCCGGAGAGCAATTGATTGATCTTGAATCGCGTGTGCAGGATGCCGGTGCACGCGCCCGCGAGCATGCCCGCGACGAATGCCGCGCCGCTAGCGGCGAACGGATTCATGCCGCGTGTGAGCATCGCCGCGGCGACGGCGGCGCCGAACGTGATCGAGCCGTCGGCGGTGATGTCGGGAAAGGCGAAGACGCGGTAGCTGATGTAGACGCCGAGGGCGAGGAGCGAGAGGATGAGACCGATGGTCCAGGCGGAGACGAGCAGCGTCACGATGCATCTCCATTTGCGATCGGGAAAATCCAGCATGCGCCGCGCTGGAATTCGCTTTCGCCTGCGCCTTCGATGGGGCGGTTGTCGCGAAGCAGGTGAACGACGGAGAAGACGCTCCGTGCTTGAAACGCCGCCGCCAGCACCTCGGCGATCTCGATCTTTCCCCGAGGCAGCGATCGAAATGCGGTCACGGCGGCGTGGAAGTGTCCGAGGAATGCATCGCTGACCGGGCGAAGAAACGGGCGCGCTTCGCCGGTCGGAGACGATGACGCGAAGCCAACGATGATGCTGCTCGTGCGCGCGTACTCGTGCTCGGGCATGAACGAGAGCCACTCGCGCACGTTGGGAAAATCGAATCGGGCGGGATCGGGATGCGACGGCGAGCGGCGCAACATCGTGCAGATGAGTCCTGAGACTTCAGCGGCCATTACGACACCGAAGTTCTTCGTTCCTGCGACGGTCGCGCTGATCCGGATGATCTCGCTTAGCGGAACGGTACCGCCAGAATTGCTCGCTTCGAATCGGAGCAGCTGGCTGGGCGCGCCGCGAAATTCGATGGCGTACAGCGCTTGAATTTCCGGAACGAGGCCGAGCGAGCGCGTCATGTAATCGGGAGTCGAAGTGTCGTCCGTCGGCATGTATGCGGCGCTGCCTGCAGCGGCGATGAATTCGCCGAAGAGACCGCGGCAGTCGTCGAAACTGTTGCCGAGTGCGCCGATGCCGAGGGCGAAGAGATCTTTTTCGGCAGCGATTGGGGTTGCCTCGTCGTATCCGCTGCTCGCGAGTTTGGTGGGATCACCGATGAGGCGAAGTTTCGAGTACGCGCCGTCGAGCGGATAGCATTCGAAGAGTGCCTTCTCGGAGTCGATTGTGCGCGGGCCTTCGATCGCAGGCGCTGGCGCTTCAGTCTCCGTCGACGTTCCGAACAGCAGCGACTCGAGCTCGACGAGTTGCAGAATCATGCGCACGCGCTCGGACGCGGCCGTGATCACGAACGAGCCTTGCAACTCGCGCGTGTCGCGATACGCAGTCATCAGCGCGCCGATGCCGGCGGAGCTGACGTAGTTCACTGCGGAGAGATCGACACGAAGGTGGTGCGCGCCTTCGCGAATCATTTCGGCGATGGCTTCGTCGAACGGCTGCGACCAATGATTGTCGAGCCGGCCCGACACGCGCACGTGGAGGAAGTCGCCGTCATGTTGCTTAACGATTTCCAACGGGCGCTCCTATGACTTCCTTTGCCGATCGGACGAGCGCCGGTGGCAGGGTGATGTTCAACGCGCGGGCGGCGCCGAGATTGACGATCAGCCGCGTCTTGCCGAAATCCTCGAGCGGAATGCGCGCCGGATTTTCGCCGCGCATGATGCGCGCGGCCATGTGCGCGGCGTGACGTCCGCTGTCGCGATAGTCGCGGGCGACGACGATCAGTGCGCCGCCGATGGCCTGCGATTTCTGAAACGCGACGATCGGGATGTGCGCCTGCCGGGCGGCGTCGCTGATGCTTCCGAATGCGGAGGCGGTGAGGTTGCCGGGAAGCTGGAGCACGGCGTCGACATCGCGCGCCATCAGCGCTGCCGCGGCGTTGGGGACATCGGTGGCGGTATCGGCGGCGACGTAGACGACTTCGTATCCGCGTTTCTTCGCATCCTTGTCGAGTGCTTCCTTCGACACGACCATGTTCGTTTCGGCGGGACAGTAGAGCGTACCGACGCGATGAACGGCCGGAAAGTACGTCTTCAGAATCGCGAACGCTTCGTCGTTGGCGGGCAGCAGATTGACGCCGGTGACGTTCGGCGCGTGATCGGCATTGCTTTTCCCGACGCCCGCTTTCAATCCTGACGAGACGTAGTTGTAGACGACGGGAACGTTCTGCGCGCGGCGCAGCGCGGCCTGCAGCGTGGGCGTCGAAAAGGTGATGAGCATGTCGGCGCCGCCGGTGACTGCGGCATCGATCAGCGCCGAGACGGTGGCCATGTCGCCGTGCGCGTTCAGCGTCCGGACTTCGAAGTCGCGGCCTTGTTTCAGACCCGATTCGCGCAAACCTTCCATCACGCCGGCGGCGGCATCTTCGACGTCGATGACGTCATTGAGTTGAATGAAGTAGAGCTTCCATCGATGGCCGGCCGCGTTGGCGGCGCGCGCGACGGGATGCCGGTGCTGCAGATCGGAAAGCAGCAGAATCGCCGACGCGGCGATCACGACGGCGAGGCCGAGCACGACTCTGCGTAAGGCGATGAGCACGGAAGGGATTCGTATCCTCGCCGCGCTTCCGGAGCGTGTCAAGATTTCGATCCCACGCGGAAATACGGAGTGATTTCCCCGCGTCCCCCGCGCCTCCGCGTGAAACGCTTTTCGGGCCAGAATACCGACGGAGGTTTCCCCATGCGTGCTCGGATTTCGTCGCTGATCATCGTTCTTCTCATCGCGGTTGCGCCGCTCTTCGCCGCACCGAAAAACATCCTCCTCAAACCGCAGCGCGTCTTCGATGCGATGAGCAACGATACGCATGAGGGTTGGTCCGTGCTGGTCTCCGGCGAGAAGATCGTCTCGGTCGGACCGAATCTCGAGGTTCCGCCGGGAACGACGACGATTGAGCTGCCGGGAATGACGCTGCTCCCCGGATTGATCGATGCGCATTCGCACATCCTTCTGCATCCGTACAACGAGACGCTCTGGAACGATCAGGTGCTGCACGAGCCGCTCGCGTATCGAACGATTGCGGCAACGTTGCACGCGCGCGACACTCTCCTTGCCGGCTTCACCACCCTCCGCGACCTCGGCACCGAAGGCGCGGGCTTCGCCGACGTTTCCGTGAAGCGCGCCATCGATGAGGGCCGCATTCCCGGTCCGCGCCTCTTCGTCGCCACACGCGCCATCGTGGCCACGGCCAGTTACGGTCCCGGGCCGGGCGGTTTCGCGCCGGAGTTCGAGCCGCTGACGAAAGGAGGTCAGGAAGCGAGCGGCACGGCGGAGATTCTGCGCGCGGTTCGCGAACAGATCGGACACGGCGCCGATTGGGTGAAGGTCTACGCCGATTACGGACGCGGCAGCAGTGCGGCCACGCCGACGTTTTCGCTCGAGGAGTTGAGGACGCTCGTCGACGAAGCGCACAGCGCGAACCGTCCGGTGTCAGCGCACGCAACCACGGCCGAAGGCATGCGACGCGCGATCCTCGCCGGCGTCGACACGATCGAGCACGGCTACAACGGCACCGATGAAATCTTCAAATTGATGGCCGCGCACAACGTCGCCTATCTGCCGACGCTGGCCGCCGAGGAGGCGTATTCCGAGTACTTCGCGGGGTACAAGCGCGGGACGAAGCCATACACGAAAAGCATGGAGAACGTTCTGCGCGCGTTCAAACTGGCGATGGACAACCACGTGATCATCGGCTGCGGCAGCGACGTCGGCGTCTTCACGCACGGCGACAACTACCGCGAGCTGGAGTGGATGGTCCGCGCCGGCATGACGCCCACGCAAGCCCTCCTCGCGGCCACATCCGTCGACGCCAAAATCCTCGGGCAGCAGGACCACTTCGGCCGCATCGCCCCCGGCCTCCTCGCCGACCTGATCGCCGTCGCCGGAGATCCGACGCACGACATCACCACGATCGAGCATGTGTCGTTCGTGATGAAGGGCGGGCAGGTGGTGGTCGGGACGAAGTAAGGCCAGCCGGAGCGGTATCAACGTTGCTATTTGGATCGCATGTCGCGATCGCGAATTCGGATCATCGCCCTTGCCGGTATCGGCACCGGCAGTGCCGCGTTGTTCACATGGCTCGCTTCAGCGGTTCTGCAGGGGCGGACGAACGGAATCGACCGGCGAATTCACCAGTGGCTGGAAGAATGCGCAAATCCGGCTCTCGACTCCGCGACGGACGTCGTCAGCGCTCTCTCCGCTCCCGCGTTTCTGGTGTCGGTCGCGCTCTTCATCGCATTCGCGGTTCGCAAGCGCGGACGCGGCGTGTCGCTGCCGATCGTCTTCTCGCCAGTCGCGGCGATGACCACAGGCTCGCTGATGACCGCGCTCATGCCTCCGCGTTATCCGCCGGATGCCGCGCGCTGCGGTTATGAGCCATGCTTCCCAAGCGGCCACACGACGGGAGCGACAGCCGAACTGCTGGTGAGCTCTTATGTCCTGGTGCGCGAGCGAATTCTTCCACCGTCGCTGGCCACCGTTGTCCTGTCGATTCCGCTACTGGCAGGATGTGCCCGCGTCTATCGAGGCCGTCACTGGGCAACCGATGGCGTCGCGGGATGGCTGATGGGAACGACGATCGCCACGCTCTGCGCTGCAACGTACGAATGCGCGAGGAGTGCGAGCGTCTCGCTCGCGGCCGTTGGGCGTCCCGCCCAACGGTGAAAGGGCGCCTACATCCAAACCGCATCAAACTCTCTCCACGCGACCAACGAGGCGCAATTGATTGGCACTCTCAACAGACGCTTGCCGGTTTGACGCGCGATCTCACGCGCACGGGTGGCCGCACGCGCCCATCGGTCCGGCGATGACGATCACTTTCTTTTCATCGCTCATGATGCGATTCACTTTTGTTGGCGTCGCCGCCGCGTGTATTCGTCACATCGATAAAGACGTCGGCGACGAGCGGGAATCCGGATCGGATCTTGTGATCGAGGTCGTCCATCGCGCGCGAAAGCTCGTCGATGTTCAGTTGACGTGATGGATGAACTTTCGCGAAGACGATCACTTCCTCAGGACCGGTGTAGACGGCGCGGAGCGTCAGCACTTCTTCGACCGCCGGATTCTCGCTGACGAGCGCGTGAACGTCCTTGACCTGCTCCGGCGGCAATGACCGCCCGATCAGAAAATCAGCCAGCGGGCGAGCAACGCCGAATGCAGTCACGGCGAGCAGCACTCCGATCAGCAGCGAGGCGATCGAATCGGGCACGTTCGTTCCGGCAAACTTGCTCGCGAGAAGGCCGCCCGCAGCGATCGCGAGTCCAACAAGCGCCGCGCTGTCTTCGACGACGATGGCGCGGACCACTGGATCGCTGGCGCGGACGAGATAGCGCCAAACGCCGAGATCGTATTCGCGGGCCTGACTCCGCGCCTGTCGCATGCTCTGCAGCCACGACACACCGTCGGCAGCAAACGAAATCGCCAGAACGATCCACGCCGCCGTCGTCGCCCCGACCGGGTGGCGTATCTCCAGCTCGCGAATGGCCAGGACGATGGAGAGGCAGCCGCCGATCAGAAACGATGCGATGGCGGCCATGAACGCCCAGAGAAAACGCTCGCCTCCATGTCCGAGGGGATGCTTCTCGTCGGGCGGATCCTTTTCGCGGCGCAGTCCGATGGCCAGAAAGATCTCATTCACCGAATCCGCCGCCGAATGCGCCGCCTCGGCCAGCATGCCGGTCGAGTGGGATGCGAGACCGGCCATCAACTTCGCCGCCGCGATGACGAGATTCGCAAGCAACGCGATCACAACCGTGCGAACGCTCTCGCCTTCCGAGGCGCGGCGGAGAGCGGTGGAGGAACGGCGATGCGGCTCTTTATTCAGCATGCGTATCTCGCGTTCCTGCTATCGAAAGGCTGTGGCTCATGTTCTTCGACCAGCTACAACGCGCTCGCGGTCTCCGCCACGATCTCGTACGAGTGCAGCCGCGCGGCGTGATCGTAAATCGCCGATGCGACGATGACCTCATCGACACCCGTCCTCTCGATGAACTCTGCCAAGCCTCGGCGAACGGTATCGCGGGAACCGGCGAACGAGCACGCCAGCATCGCGGACGCCTGCAGTTTCTCCTCGGGCGTCCAGTACGTCTCGATGTCGTCGATCGGCGGCGGCAGACGTCCGCGTGTTCCGCGAAAGATGTTCGCGAAGGACTGCTGCGCGGAAGTGAAAAGGCGGCGCCCCTCCGCATCGGTATCAGCGGCGAAGACGTTGACGCCGGCCATGGCGTAGGGGCGATCGAGCTGGCTCGATGGCTTGAATCGCGCGCGATAGATCGCATGCGCCTCCATCAACGCTCCCGGCATGAAGTGCGACGCGAAGGCGAACGGGAGTCCGAGCTCCGCCGCGAGCTGCGCGCCGAAAAGGCTCGATCCCAGAATCCAAAGCGGGACGTTGAGACCGGTCCCCGGCACGGCTTGAATGAGCTGTCCCTCGCGAAGCGGCGCAAAGTACGACTGCAGCTCCAGCACATCTTGCGGAAACGTGTCGGAGCTGAGCGGTGAAACGCGTAACGCCCGCAACGTTCGCTGATCCGTTCCTGGCGCGCGGCCGAGCCCGAGGTCGATGCGGTCCGGGTAAAGCGACGCAAGCGTCCCGAACTGCTCCGCGATCACCAGCGGCGCATGATTCGGCAACATGATCCCACCCGCTCCGACGCGTATCGTGCGCGTCCCCGCCGCGACATGACCGATGACCACCGCCGTCGCTGCACTGGCGATCCCGATCATGTTGTGATGCTCCGCGAGCCAGAACCGCCGGAACCCCAACCGCTCCGCATGCCGCGCAAGATCGAGTGTGTTCCGCAACGCATCCGCCGGCGCGGAGCCGGCAGGAACAAACGCAAGATCAAGAACGGAGAAGGGCGTCGGCATCGATCAGAGGGACTGCAAGAAAATCACCGGGCGAGATTGTCACTCCCTCAGTCCAGATTTCGCGGAAGGGCCATGAACTGTGTCGCTCGGAGCGTGCAACTGTTCTCGACACGCCCATCGAGCGAAAACATCGAGGGTCTGGTTGCGAAATCGTAGACGCGGTAGAGGGAGTATCGATCGTGGTTCTCCGCTGAGAACGAGATCTCGCTCTCGGTGATGTAAAACGGAGTCATCGGACCGAGCTGCGTCGTCTTCACTTCGATGAATCGGTCGCGGCCATCGGCAGAGAAGGAGTGGGCGTCGTAACCCAATCCATCGCCGATCGTCGCCGCAACGTGCTGCACGCGATGCGCGAGCGTGTCGCAGCCAACGGAGCTGAGTCGCGCACGCTCGTAGCTGACGACCAACGCTTCACCTCCCAACCCGATGGCGCGATTCCGCGATTCACGGGCGAGGTAATCGATCGTTCGCGCCTGCCTTCTTCGCATCTGCGAAGCGAGGGCGAGACGTGCCGATTCGAGAAGATCGGGAGGTTTGGTAATCAAACCTAGGACGTCGCCGATCTGTGGAGGTTGAACCACTGCCTCGGCGAATTCGACGGCGAGATGCCGAAGGGCTGCGTCGCCGTCCAGCCGATCGAGAACTACATCACTCAGTAAGCCTTGATATTGCGATGCCGGCTTGTATCCGCGAATGTATGGATGCCCGGCTTCGATCAGAATGGCAGTGATGTTTCGATGCTTCATCTCGATCGATCCATCCGACCGATCGCGGAGTAGTAGCTTCAGCGCTCGGCGATGTGCGCTCTTGTTGTAAGGAACGCCGCGCAACTCTTTCTCGAGCATGGAGAAGTAGTCAGCGACGATTGCCTCCACTTCGAGATCGCTCCAATCCTGACCAGATGCCACGATTCCAGGATAGCAGCCGCTCCTTCGCGTGCCTCGATCGGGTTCTTGGACCGGCCCGAATTCATACGACACATCTGGCGGGACCGATTAGGCTGCGCGCCAACTTCGACCGCATGACTGGCAACTGACGCCTCCTGCATCGGTTATCTCCGAGTCAGTCAGCTCGCGACCGAGTGCCTTTCCCTCTCGCTCGGCGCAGTCGAGACAGCGGACCTCATCCTCTTCTCGGAAGCCGTAATCTGCCGCGTCGATCGTCCACCATGGATAGTCCATAACTTTCTCTCAATCAAACTCAGAAGAGTTCAGGCGCATTGTCCCTCGGAGTCCAACGAATAGATCAAGACCCTATCGAGCCACCTCATTGAGTGGGAGCTCACGGATCGCGTCTCGCGCATACCGTCGAGGGCGTCGTGCGCGCCGCGAATATGCGGCGACCAAGGTGGGTCATCTCCTGCCTCACTGCTCAGTTTGTGAACCTCCCCTGACCCCGATAAGGGTCAGGAAAGCTACCAAAAGACGGCAATTCGGGTCGATTTGTGACGGCACGGCTCTTGATCAGCTCAGCGGTAATCCGTTACAAAATTTGAACGTTTTACGAAGAGGAATGTTACGTGAAGAAAATCTCTCTCGCCCTGAGCGTCGTCTTTTTGTTCCTGGCTTCGGTCGCCGTTGCCCAGGGTCCTCCTGTTACTCCACCCGGCCTCGCCCACTTTCCCTCGCTCGATGAGCAGCTCAAGAAAGCTCACGTAATTCCCGGCAGTGCGCTCGAAGCGCTGATCCGCCAGAACCAGGACTTCGGGAAACTCAAAGCGAAAGACGCGGACGACCAGATCGTTCCGCCCTGGCTCAAGGTCTATTGGCGGAAGGGACATCCCGAGGCCAACTATGACAATGATAATGACCCGACGGGAGGCTATCCGCTCGTTCTGAAGGAAGTCCTCGAGTGGATGGAGAGTCACCAGGATCTCAAGCCGGGACAGCCGTCGGCAAGCATGCCGCCGGGCCGTAACTTCGGCGATCTCGATGCCGATGATGACGCGCCCACGCACCCGACGATCGGTCGCTTCGGATCGATCGCAGCGCTCACCGCCACCGCCGGAACGAACGTTCGTGAGTCGGGCGCGCAGACCAGCTCCCGCAGTGAGTCCGACATCCGCATCAACTTCTGGAACCCGAGCAAGATCATCGCCGCATCGAACAACATCAGCGGCTCCGGCACGCAGGGCGAGTACTACTCGAGCGACGGCGGCGTGACGTGGGGTCAGACCAACCTCCCACTGGCCAGCGGCGACTCGTTCCACTCCGATCCGACGGTCGAGTGGACCTCCGACGGCACCGCATGGTCGAGCACGATGGGCATCAACGGAAGCGTTCTGAAAGTGCAGTCCTACCGCTCGGCCAACGGCGGCGCGACGTGGACGTTCGACGGAACCATCTCCGGAACGCAGACCAACACCGACAAGCAGATGGAATGGGCCGACCACAGCGGCACGTCGGCGTTTGCGAACAACATCTATGTCATCTGGCACAACGGCAACCCCGCCTTCATGAATCGCCGGACCTCCTCGGGATGGGGCGCGCCCATTCAAGTGAGCGACTCGCAGGCAACAGGCACCTGCATCGGCGCGGACGTGAAGACCAACTCCACCGGCGACGTCTTCGGATTCTTCCCCGACACCGGCTCGCGCGGCATCTTCGTCGTCAAGTCGACGAACGGCGGCACGAGCTACGGCACGCCGGTGAAACTCGTCACCACCTACGACTCGTACGACATCGGCGTCCCGTCATTCTCCAGCCGCCGCATTCTTCTTTACGTTTCCGGCGGCGCGTACAAGAACGGCACGACCAACAACGTTTACGCACTCTGGAGCGACCTCTCGGGCGACACCGGCTGCACGACGGCGACAAACGAGCCCGGCACCAACGTGTCGTCGACCTGCAAAACGCGCATCTGGTTCTCGCGTTCGACGGACGGCGGCGCAACGTGGAGCGCCCGCGTGAAGATCAACAACCAGAGCGGTCTGAACGATCAGTTCAATCAGTTCCTTGCCGTCGATGAAACCAACGGCAACCTCGGCGCGATCTACTACGACACGGTCGCCGATGCCGGCCGCAAGAAAGTCGACGTCTACTATCAGATGTCCACCGACGGCGGCGTGACATGGCAGGCGGCCGTGAAGGTCACGACCGCGATGACCGACGAGACGGTTTCGGGAGCCGATTCCGGCAACCAGTTCGGCGACTACAACAGCCTTTCCGGCTACGGCAACGCGTTCTTCCCCTCGTGGACGGACCGCCGCAACAACGCGAAGGAAGAGGTCTGGACCGCGAAGATCACGACGTCGAGCACGCCCACGTTCTCGATCTCGGGCAACGCCGGAACGACCGGCGCGACGGTCACTGCCGGATCGGGATCAGCGACCAGCGATGGATCGAGCAACTACTCGATCGCCAACCTCGCCGCGGGCACGTACACCGTGACGCCGAGCAAGAGCGGCTGCACGTTCTCGCCCACATCCACCTCCGTCACGATCACCTCGTCTAACGTCACCGGCATCAACTTCACCGCGTCGTGTACGGCACCGACCTTCACGATCAGCGGCAACGTTGGCACCTCGGGCGCCACCGTCACCGCGGGCACGTCATCGACGACGAGCGACGGATCGAACAACTACACGATGGCGGGCTTCGTCGCCGGCACCTACACCGTGACGCCGAGCAAGTCCGGCTGCACGTTCTCGCCTGCATCGAGCTCGGTGACGATCACGTCATCAAACGCTGTCGCGAACTTCACCGCGACGTGCGGCACGGGTGACACGCAGCTCACAAGCGGCGTCGCGCTGACAGGCCAGAGCGTGGCCCTCAACGCGTGGAAGTATTACTACATCACCGTTCCCGCCGGCGCCACGAACCTCACGTTCGCGACGACCAGCGCCACCTCGGACGTCGACATCTACACGCAGTTCAACGCCAAGCCGACGCTGACCACCTACGTTTGCCGGCCCTACACCTCGTCCGGTAACGAGACGTGTTCGGCGACCAACCCATCCGCGGGCACCTGGTGGGTCGGAGTCAACGGTTACACCGCCGGCAACTTCACGATCACCGGCACGGTGACGACACCCGTCGCGACCTACTCGATCTCCGGCAGCGCCGGAACGCCGGGCGCCACCGTCACGGCCGGATCGCAAGGCGCGACGAGCGACTCCTCGAACAACTACACGATCTCCAATCTCGCCAACGGCACCTACACCGTGACGCCGAGCAAGAGCGGCTGCACCTTCACGCCCGCGAGCAGCTCCGTTACGATCGCCGGTGCGAACGTCACGGGAACTAACTTCACTGCAAGCTGCAGCGGCCCGACGACGCTCTTCTCGAATGGCTTCGAAACTGCCGGCACCGGCTGGGCCACCGTGCAAGTCTCCGGCACCGCGGGCGCCTGGACCTTCCTCACATCAGGCACTCTGCCGACGGTCACGCCGCACGGCGGCAGCTACCTCGCGAAGTTCAATTCGTACGACTCCGCCAGCGGCTCGCAGACGCGCGTCTACCAGACCACCGGTTTCGCGATCCCGAGCAGCGCAACGACGGTCACCCTGAAGTTCTGGATGTACCACGACACCGGCTACACAACCTCGGCCGATAGAGTGCAGGTCCAGGCCTCGACCGGCACATGGGCGAATGTCGGAACCGCCATCAACCGCTACGACGGAACGACCGGATGGAAGCAGCACACGATCGACCTGACCGCCTACAAAGGAACCACCGTCCAACTCGGCTTCCTCGGCATCAGCGCATTCGGCAACAACGTCTTCATCGACGACGTGATCGTCACGACGCCGTAGAAAACAACGTAATCGCAATCCGAAAAGGGGAGGGCTCGACGCCCTCCCCTTTTCCTTCTGAGCAAGCACTACTTCGCTGCCAGAGCCGTTGGCGACGGTATCGACATGCAGAAGATTGGATATCCGTCTTTGGATGTGCACCCAGTCGGTGAAAAGCCGACTTTTTTTAGACGTCGTTCCAAGCTTGGCTCCTGCGTCTGGACATACATTTCCAGTGGCGCATGAATTGGGTGCACGGCGTTGCACATCGTTTTGAGATGCAGTCGAATGCAGCTCCAAAAGTACACGCTATATTTTCTTGATGCGCCGCGCTTGGCGAAACTAAAATCTTCCTTAAGATGAATGGCGAACAGCAGGAGCTGCTTAAACGGCTCGCCAGCGGCCGCGATTAACCCGGCATTCAGAGTTGCGTCTGACACACTGCCCTCGAGATAGAGCTGCTTACCAAGGTCATTCAAGGGTAAGAGGCATGAATATCCGATGATTTCCTTGCTGGTGATAGGATCGATCATGAGCAGGAAGCAGTTGCTATTCCTGCGTATGAAAGCTTCGTTTCGCTGATAGAATTGCGCGCGGTCTGCTTCATAAGCGCTGTTACGAAATGCGTTGAAGTTTAGATCCGCCATCAGGTTCAGATCCTTCAGCGAAGCAAAACGAACCCTGCACAATGAATCGTCGAGTAAGAGATCATCTTTTCCGGACGAGCACCACGCTAAGAGCGATTTGCACTCGGCTTCAGTCAGTACTCTAGCCCATAACCGGTTTGGGTTGCGGATAAGGATGAGCCTCATCACCCAGTAGGTCACCAGCGCGACCGCTACCGCACACTCCACGATCAGTAGAACAACGTGAAGGAGCTCCCGGAATTCGAAATCAGGCGACAGGTACTTATCGGTGAGTGTGAAAACGAGGTAGAGAACGGTTATGACAGAGGCAGACTTGTCTGTCCGTTCGTTGAAGTGCAAGATAGATTTCAGAGTCTTGCGTCTCATGGCCGATCCGAGGTGAAGTGCGTGAAGTATGCGGTTCAGGCTGATGCGTGTCAAACTCAGTGCCGAACAATTTCCGGTCGTAAACTGAAGGCGACGG
>DATAMS010000451.1:0-5470 GCA_036260495.1 Thermoanaerobaculia bacterium | reverse complement strand
GGCACGGGCCAAGGCACCGTGACAGGAAGCGGAATCAACTGCACGATCAGTTCAGGGAACGCGAGCGGGACGTGTAGCTTAGGCTTTCCGTCTGGGAGCGGGGTATCACTGACCGCAACCCCTGGTGGAGGGTCGACATTTGGTGGTTGGGGTGGTGCGTGCGCGGGGACCGGGCCTTGCAGCCTTACTATGAACGCGACGAAGAGCGTGGCAGCAACGTTTTCGGGTAGCTCCAATCCCGCACCCTCGATCTCGAGCATCAGCCCTTCGAGTGTCACCGCAGGGGATTCCAGCTTTACGCTGACGGTCGATGGTAGCGGCTTCATCCCGGCGTCTCTTGTGTATTGGAACGGAGGCCAGAGGCAGACGAGCTATGTCTCTTCAACCGAGGTGACGGCTCTGATCAACGCGGGAGATATTGCTTCGCAAGGTAGCGCGACGGTCACTGTATTCAATCCAGCGCCAGGGGGAGGAACCTCGGGTGGCGCGACCGTTTCAATCCAACCGGCCGGGGGACACTGCACGCCGATCACCGTGGCTTCGTGTCCGTTTACGGCGAGCCGGTCTCTGACGACAGGCAGTTGCACTACAGGAAAGCGCGGCAGTAATTACTACACGGACGTTTTCTCATTCTCCGGTACGCAAGGGGCGAATGTGGTCATTGACCTGTCATCCTCGTCGTTTGATACGTACCTGTTTCTGGTAGCGCCGGATGGGACTATCTTTGCGTCCAATGACGATTCGAACGGCACCACGAACTCGCAGATCCTGGCGACCCTCAGCGTTTCCGGTACGTGGACGGTGGAGGCAACATCCTTTAGTTCACTAGGGACCGGTTCCTACACGCTATCGCTCACCGGTTGTGGTGGTGGATCTCTCGCGACGCCCACCGGACTGGTGGTGACGTACAACCACACCTTCGGAGGAGTGAACCTCGTCTGGAACAGTGTCGCTAACGCCATAGACTACGAGGGAGAGATCAACGGTTTCCAAATACTCGACCTGCAAACATCCGGCACGACGCAGGGCGTGGTGGGCCTCACTGAGCCCGTCTGCTACTCCATACGAGTTCGAGCAGTCGATGCATCAGGCCAGAGGTCCGGGTGGAGCGCGCGTGACATCGCCACGAGTGTCATCTTTAGCAACGATCCTCTTAGTTCGGGTGGCACGCCTGTCAAGGCCGCGCATTTCAACGAATTGAGGACGGCAGTGGCGACGGTGAGGGCGTCGGCGGGGCTGGCGACATTTTCTTACTCGAACGCGATCGCGCCTGGCACGCCCGTGCGCGCAATTGACACGATCGAGCTGCGAAATGCACTTAACGGTGCGCTGAGCACACTGGGCTTGCCGTCTGTTGTCTTTTCGGACCCGGTAGCTCGCGTCTCGACCATTCAGGGATCTGACCTTCAACGTCTACGTAATGCTATGAAGTGACCACGTGTGAGGGATGACGGGGAGACATCGGTGTCCGTTCCCGTCATCGGCGGACACGTCTCCTCCTTCTCGGCCCTCGAAGCGCGCGGGTCATGTGGCGGACGTGTTCCTTTAGTTGTTCGTCGCCCGACGTGCGGGCGAGCTTGCGGGCTTCGCGGTAGATCCTCAGGGCGGCGGGGAGCCCGTTCTGCAGGCGGTTCTCGAGCTTTGACATAAGAAAGGTGCGCAGTTGTTCGAGCACCGTGGAGGACTGCTCCAGCAATGCCATGATCTTCAGTTCTCCTTCCAACTCGTCCGCGAGAGCGTTCGGGTCTTTTGTCGGATCGATCGGGCGCACCACTCCGGAGCGGAGGTCGGCGATGCAGCGGCGGATGACGGTGGGGGTCATCTTGCGCTCGCGGCGGGTGAGAGGGCGTGGCGGCGGAGGTGTTGTGAGGGCGAGCTCGTTGATGATTGGTTCGAAGGACTGCAGCACCTTCATGTAACGGGCGGCCTCTTCTTCGTATGGATTCTTCATGATGTTCTCCAAAGTGGTTGGGAAAGCACCGGGCGCGCGTACTGCGCGCCCGGTGCACTTCTCCTTATTACGAATCAACGTGTTGCGGTGGTGCGGGGGCGGGTGGCTGTTGTGGCGCCGGTGTGGCTGGTTTCTTCCGGCGGACGAGGCTCCGCAGACGCTTGATCTCCTGGACGTGCGGGAGCAGGCTGGCGTTGCGGGGATCGCGCGCCAACTGCTGGCTGATGACATAGGCCTGCACGGAAACAAGACCGACGCGCTGGCGGCGGATGAGGTTCGCTCCGGCGATGCCTTTGAGCATCGAGCGCAGCTCATCCTCGACCGCGGTCCAGCGGTTCGCGTCCTCGGCCAGTTGACGCACGTCGTCTGCCGGCTGTCCGAGGGCCTGCTGCACGCTGGCGCTCGCGCCGAGGACGTTGATCGACGCCTGCACCACACCGTTCGGAAGTGCGGCGTGAGCGCGCAATGCGGTTCGCTGTTGCTTCGTCAGCGGGGTGACCTCGCCGATCTGTTGCAGCAAGACGCGCAACTGCGTAACCACATCTTCCGGCGGCAACGCCTGCGTTGTTCCCGCTTCCGCGGCGGGTTGCTTCGGGGTTTGGGTATTTTCCAACATGATGATGAATTCCTTCAGACTTCAATGGGCGGTCTTACTGGAAGGCCGAGCAGACGAAGCACGGCCTTCCAGCTGGTAGCGGACGGCGACGCGCCGCCGCTTCCCGTTGTCGTATCCCGAGTCCGGCCGGACCTCGGGCGCCTCACGGCAGGAGGAGCGCTGCTCGACTCCCACAGTGACGCGATGGCCGGCACTCAAGCACTGTCGCGTCCATTGGCCGGCGGGGCCGGTCCTTTGCGACCAACAAGCCCCTCACTGTTGAAGCGATGACATCGCCAACGCTTCGAGCGTATGACGAATATGGAACGTCATTGGTCGCATAGCAATATGAAAAATGTTACGAGTTCGAAAACCGGGTTGTGCCGCGGAGCCGTACTTATGACGGCGAAATCCGTGGGAACGCGATTTTCCAGTGATAAACGCGATTCTCGGCTGAGAAACACGACGACACGCCGGATCGACACGACGACACGCCGGATCGACGCGACGACACGGCGGATCAACGCGACAACGCGCCGGATCGACGGGGCGACACGGGGGATCAGCGCGACAACACGTCGGATAAACACGACAGCACGGCGGTTTGTCGCGACAGCACGACGGATGACGGCGAAGAGGGCGGTTTGTGCTGCTGGTCGAACTGTGTATCGACCAGATACCGACTAGGATGCCGGTTTCCACAACTGAACCAGCCGCGATTGACGAATCTTTCGATCATGCGTCGCCAGTGCAGTCTCGAACGCTCTCGCCGTGGAGACGATGATTCGGTCCGCTGGGTCGCCGTGAAAGGTCTCGGGCAGACGGTTCAGTTCCAGGATGACCGACGTGGCGAGGGGGAGGATCTCAACGACGCCGGGTGCCGTCGCTTCGAGCAGCCATGTTTCAAACGGCGCGGTTAGTTTCAAACGGCCGCGCTCGTGGAGCATCTGTGCTTCCCATAGCGTGATTGCCGAGATACGCGGCGGGTGGCGTTCTGCTTCCGCATCCAGAGCGTCTCGTTCGGCTCGCGTAAGGCTGCCCCCGCCAGTGAGCCACCAGATCCAGATGTGCGTGTCGAGTAGAACTGTCAGCGGAGCGCCTCGAAATCTCGCTGTTCGAGTACGGATTGTTCCGGTGGGCCGAGGAGCTCGCCGGTGCCGCGAAGACGCTCCCACGGTTTTGTGTTCGCATGCGAGTCTGCGCCGGCGGGAAGAAGCCGGGCGACGACTTCTCCTCGGCGCACGATCTCTACGACTTTTTGATCACGCTCGACTTCCCGAATGATCTCGAGGCATCGTGCCTTTAGCTCGGTTACTGAAACAGTCATTTCAATAATCTACATGACTATTTGGGTCGAGGCAATGATATCTGGATGGATGAAAGGCCCGGTCGACGCGGAATGCTCGTTGTCGATCGAGTCCTGATAGTCGAGAAGTTTGCTGCCAGGGCTGGGGCGGGTACGAGCAATCATCGATCATTTCTTTCTGCTTTCGTGGATCGCGCGGAGAATCTGTTCGCGTTTCAAGCCGAGGTCGACGCCTTCGACATCGAAGGGGGAACGCGACGGTTGCTCGGGGCGGACGACGAAGCTTTTCCCGTCGCGACGCTGGATGCGGACTTCGCCCGTTCGCGCGGCCTCTTCGAGAAGTTTGGCCAGGTTTCGACGCGCTTCGGAATAGGTGTAGATCTTCACGGCGCCGACGTTACACCGGAGCGCGTGAGAGAATTAAGGCATCCTCCGCTCGGTTTCTTCTCGGCGCTGCGTTAGAATCCTCGTCCCACCGTGGACGGTCTTCTTGCCGGCCTCGTATTTCGTATTTTTCGAAGGAGCAACACATTCGTATGACTGCAACACTGGAAGTTACGCATTCGTTTGAGGCGTCCCGCGCGGCGGGGCGGGAGCCGTTCAAGGTTCGGGATTTGTCGCTGGCGGCGCTGGGGCGCAACGAGATGAGGCTGGCGGAGCACGAGATGCCGGGACTCATGGCCGTTCGCGAGAAGTACGGCAAGTCGAAGCCGCTGGCTGGCGCGCGGGTCATGGGGTCGTTGCACATGACCGTGCAGACCGGCGTCCTGATCGAGACGCTTGCCATCCTCGGCGCCGATGTGCGCTGGGTTAGCTGCAACATTTTTTCGACGCAGGATCATGCGGCGGCGGCGGTTGTCGTCGGGCGGCCGGAGTCGGGCGGGAAGGTTGACGATCCGCGCGGCGTGCCGGTGTTTGCGTGGAAGGGCGAGACGCTCGAGGAGTATTGGTGGTGTACGTCCGAGGCGTTGTTGTGGCCGGATGGCGGCGGGCCGAACCTCATCGTCGATGATGGCGGCGATGCCACGCTTCTTGTGCACAAAGGCGCTGAGTTCGAAGGGAAGGGACACGTTCCCGACTTCAATCCGGCCGATGAGCCGGAGGAGTGGGAAGTCATCCTCGATCTTCTTCGCGCCGAGTTGAAGAGCAATCCGAAGCGCTGGACCAAAGTCGCTGCCGATATCAAAGGCGTCTCCGAGGAGACGACGACCGGCGTGCATCGTCTGTATCAGATGATGGAGGCGGGCGATCTGCTCTTTCCGGCCATCAACGTCAACGACTCGGTCACCAAGTCGAAGTTTGACAACATCTATGGATGCAGGCACTCGGTCGTCGATGGGCTGAATCGCGCCACCGACGTCATGATCGCCGGCAAGCTGTCAGTCGTTTGCGGATTCGGCGAAGTCGGCAAAGGTTGCGCGCAGGCGTTGCGCGGACAGGGCGCGCGCGTCGTCGTCACCGAGATCGATCCGATCTGCGCGTTGCAGGCGGCGATGGAAGGGTACGAAGTGCGGACGCTGGAGTCGGTCGTCGACCGCGCCGACATCTTCGTCACCGCCACCGGCAACAAGGACGTGCTCACCGTCGACCACATGCGGGCGATGAAGAACAACGCCAT
>DATAMS010000422.1:0-3442 GCA_036260495.1 Thermoanaerobaculia bacterium | reverse complement strand
CACGTCGCGATCGCCGGTGCGCATCGATTTTCCCGCCGCCGTGGCCTGGAAAGAGACCCTCGGCGTCCCGCAAGCGATCATCGAAGTGCGCACTCCGACGTGGCAGGACTCGGGCGGCACTGCCGTTCCGACCTTCGAATACGGTGGTCTTTCTCCCCACCGGTTCACCGTCAAAGCGCTTATCAGGACGAGGGCGATCTATGACGAAAAGGCGAAGACCGTCATCGTGCGCGATCTCGCCGAGGAATCGCGTAAGCTCGATGTGCTCTGGGGATTGAGCTTCAAACGCGCCGGCGATTACGTTTCGATTTCTGCCGAACGTTTCGCCGAAGCCATCCCGCAGTTGATCGCGGGCGGTTGGGAAGTTCGCGGCGCCGAGGGGACGTACGTTGGTTTCGGCGAGCTCGATCTCTCGTTGCGCAGCAGCATCGACTGGTTCGATCTAGACGCCAACGTCACCTTCGGAGAGCAGCGCATTCGCACACCGCGCCTGCTCGCCGCGCTTCGCAAAGGCGACTCCTACGTCAAGCTCGACGACGGACGCCTCGGCATGATCCGGCCCGAGTGGCGCCAGCAGCTCGAGCCGTTCCTGGCCACGGCGTCCGAGGAGAATGCCGAAGGTCTGCGCTTCCGGCGCAATCAAGTGTTGCTGCTCGATGCGCTCCTGGCCACGCGCAAGAACGTTGCCTTCGATGAGGTGTTCGAAGAGGCGCGGCGCAAGATCCTCGATGTCGTCGTGCAGCCCGAGCAGCCGCCCGATTCCTTCACCGGCGAGTTACGTCCGTATCAAAGCGAAGGCCTGGGCTGGTTCACATTCCTCCGCAGTCTCAGTTTCGGTGGCTGTCTCGCCGACGACATGGGCCTCGGCAAGACGATTCAGGTGCTTGCGCTTCTCGACCAGCGCCGCAACCTGCCGAAGAAAGAGAAGCGTCCGTCGCTCGTCGTCGTCCCGCGCTCCGTCGTTTTCAACTGGAAAAAAGAAGCGGCGCGCTTCACGCCGCAACTTCGCGTACTCGATCACGCTACGCCGGACCGCATTCGCGCAACCGATCACTTCCTCGACTACGACGTCGTCATCACGACCTACGCGCTTCTGCGCAACGAGGTCGAGCTCTTCGCCGATTTCGAATTCGACTACGCGATTCTCGACGAAGCGCAGGCGATCAAGAACGCGTCGAGTCAGGCGGCGAAAGCGGCCACGCTGCTGCGCGCCCGCCATCGTCTGGCCCTCTCCGGCACGCCCGTCGAAAACCACCTCGGCGAGCTCGCCAGTCTCTTCGAGTTCCTCAATCCCGGCATGCTCCGCGCGAAAACGACGCGCGTGACGAAGATGCTGCGCGATGCCGGCGGCAAGACCGCGCAGGCAGCCGAAGCGCGCGTGATGCTGGCGCGAACGGTGAGGCCGTTCATTCTGCGCCGGACAAAAGCGCAAGTGGCCACCGAGCTCCCCGACCGCGTCGAGCAGACGGTTTATTGCGATCTCGAACCGAAGCAACGAAAACTCTACGACGAGCTGCGCGACTACTACCGCGCCTCACTCCTCGGCCGCGTCGCCGAAAAAGGCATCGCCAAATCGAAGATCCACATCCTCGAAGCGCTCCTGCGCATGCGCCAGGCCGCCTGCCATCCCGGCCTCGTCGATGTCAGAAAAACCGGCGAGACGTCCGCCAAGCTCGACAAACTGTTCGAAGAGCTCCCGATCCTGATCGACGAACGGCACAAGGTCCTGGTCTTCTCGCAATTCACCTCGCTGCTCGCAATCGTGCAACGCGAAATGCGCCAGCGCGGCATCAACTACGCGTACATCGACGGCAAGACAAAAAATCGCGAGGCCGAGGTAAAGCGCTTTCAGGAAGACGCAGAAATACCCGTCTTCCTCATCAGCCTGAAAGCCGGCGGCCTCGGCCTCAACCTGACCGCCGCCGACTACGTCTACCTCCTCGACCCCTGGTGGAACCCGGCGGTAGAAGCCCAAGCCATCGACCGCGCCCACCGCATCGGCCAATCCAGAAACGTAATGGCCTACCGCCTAGTTGCCCGCGACACGATCGAAGAAAAAATCCTCCAACTCCAACAAAGCAAACGCGCGCTAGCCGAGGCAATCATCGGCGAAGAAAACAGCATCCTCCGGCAGTTGACGACGGCGGATTTGGATTTGTTGCTGTCGTGATCACGCAGAGGCCCTCACGCGAAGGCGCGAAGACGCGAAGAGGGAACCGATAACTTCGAGCCTTCCTTCGCGTCTTCGCGTCTTCGCGTGAGCATTCCTGATCACACCTCCAGCCTGTCGTGCGGTCTGGCGACGATGGCGTAGAGCGCCGGCATCAGGAAGACGCTGATCAATAGTCTTGAAAAGAGGCCGCCCACAATGACGAGGGCGAACGGTTTTTGGGTGTCGGAGCCGATGCCGGTGGATAGTGCCGCCGGGAGCAATCCGAGGGCGGCGACGAGGGCGGTCATCATGATGGGGCGGAGGCGGAGTACGGCGGCTTCGCGTGTGGCTTCGGCGATGCCGAGGCCGCGTTGGCGGAGCTCGTTTGCATAAGAAATGAAAATCACGGCAGTTTGGACGGAGACGCCGAATAAGGCGATGAAGCCAATTCCGGACGAGACGGAGAATGGTGTATGGGTGAGATAAAGGGCGAGGAGGCCGCCGATGGGGCCGGAGATAAGAACTGCGGCCACGGTGATCATCGGGAACTTGAAGTTCGAGTAGAGCATGAAGAGCAGCATGAAGATGACGAGCAGAGTTACAGGCACGATAATTTGGAGTTGTTTCTTTGACGCCGTGTAATTCTCATACTCGCCGCCCCAGACGACGCGATAACCGGTTGGGACTTGCACAGCTTTCGCTACCTGGCGTTGTGCGTCTTCAACGGCGCCCGCAAGATCGCGGCCTTTGATCGAGTACTGCACGCCGATGTAACGCGAATTGTCCTCGCGGTAAATGAACGACGCGCCACTGACTTCGCGAACGTCGGCCAGTTCTTTGAGCGGAACCTGCTGGCCGCCCGGTGTGGCTACGAGAATGTTGCGGATCGCCTCCGGGGTCTGGCGGAACTCCGGCTTGAGGCGGACTACGAGATCGAAGCTGCGCTCGCCTTGAACGACCTGGGTGGCGGCAGTGCCGCCGACCGCTGCTTCGATGAGACCGTTGATGTCGGCGACGTTGATGCCGTAGCGCGCGATCTTTGCGCGGTCGGCAGTGACCGTGAGGCTTGGTTGTCCGAGCTGGCGAATGACTGAGATTTCGGCGATTCCCTTCACTTTCTGCAGGACCGCTTTGATCGCATTTCCGCGATCTTCCAGCACGGCGAGATCGGGTCCAAAAATCTTGACTGCCAGCGCGCTCTTGAGCCCTGTCTCCGCTTCGTCGACCGCGTCCTCAGCCGGCTGTGTGAAATTGAAGACGATTCCTGGAAATACCTTGAGCTTTTCGTCA
>DATAMS010000421.1:0-6473 GCA_036260495.1 Thermoanaerobaculia bacterium | reverse complement strand
TCATTCTCGAGCGCGAAGGTGCACGTCGAACGTTGACGATTCCGATTGGGATCGATGTGGATGCCTTTGCACCGCGCGAGAAACGCGTGGGCGATCGTCTCGCGCTGGTCTATGCCGGCAGTCTGGGCGAGCACTACGATCTCGATACCTTGCTCGACGTGCTCGCGACGATGCCGGAGGTTCGCCTCACGATTGCCGGACGAGGACCTGCCGAAGAGCGGCTGCGCCGGCGCGCGGCGTCGCTGCCAAACGTGACGTTCGCTGGCGCGGTCGGCGTTGCGAAACTCTCGGATCTCTATGCGGATGCGGACATCGGACTTGCCCCGTACCGCGCGGGATCGACGGTTGCGTTGCCGACTAAACTTTTCGATTATCTCGCCGCCGCACTTCCCGTGATCACGTCGCTCGACAGCGAGGTGAGCACGTTGATCGAAGACGCCGGCGCCGGCGTTCGATACAACGCCGGCGATGCGGCATCGTTGCGCGCGGCGATCGTCGCGCTCTCCGATCCGGCGCGCCGTCGACCGATGGCAAGTGCGGCGCGCGCGCTGGCGATGCGATTTGATGCACGCGTGCTCTACGCGCAATTCGCCGACGCCATCGAATCGCTGGTGCGCTCATGATCGAGGTGCGGCCGATGACGCAGCAAGACCTTGGCGATGTGGTGGCTATTCATCGCGCCGCGTTTCCAAACTTTTTTCTGTCGTTTCTCGGGCCGCGATTTCTTCGTGTCTTTTACGGATTCATCGTCAGCGACGGCATCGGGATCGTCGCGCTTGCGGATGGGACGCTGGCTGGCTTTGTTGCTGGTGTTTCGGAGCCGAGGTCGTTTTACCGGCGGTTGATGCGGCGGCGGTTCGTGAGGCTCGTGTTGGCGATCGTGCCGGCCGTGTTGCGCCGTCCGTCGACCCTCGGACGTGTGGCCCGGCGCGCGCGACAGCGAACCGGTGCTGGCCAGGAAAACCGAATACCTGGCACCGACGACCGAATCAACGGCCAAAGGTCTGGCCCCATCGAAAATCACTTGCCGGACGGCGCCGAATTGATGTCGCTGGCGGTTGATCCTAAGCAGGAACATGGCGGAATTGGCCGGGCGTTGGTCGCAGCATTTTCGGAGCGCGTGACGGCGTCCGGCGAGAAGCGCTTGTGGCTGACTACCGATGCCGCAGACAATAATCGCGTGATTCACTTTTACGAGAGCCAGCGGTTTCGACGGTCGCGTGAGTTTGTCACTGCCGAAGGACGTGCGATGGTCGAGTTGACCCGCGACCTGGAGCAATCGTGACGTTCATCCCATTCGCAAAACCTGACCTCGGCGATGACGAGTTTGCCGCCGTTCGCGCCGTGCTCGAATCGGGCTGGCTGACGACCGGCGAGCGCGTACACGAATTCGAGGCTGCGTTCGCGGCGGCGGTCGGCGCGAAGCACGCGGTTGCGCTCAATTCGGGCACGGCTGCGTTGCATCTGGCCCTCGAAGCGATTGGTCTTCGCGCCGGCGATGAGGTCATCATTCCGGCCTACACGTTCACGGCGACCGCGGAAGTCGTCCTCTATTTTGGCGCGACTCCCGTGATGGTTGACGTCGATGCCCGCACGCTGAACATCGACTCGCGGCGGGTGGCCGAGGCGGTGACGCCGCGGACGAAAGCGATCATTCCCGTTCATTTCGGCGGACTGGCAGCCGATCTCGATGCGATTCGCGCGATCGCCGAACCGCGGGGCATCGCCATCATCGACGATGCCGCGCACGCGTTTCCGTCGCGCTACAACGGCCGCTTGATCGGCGCGATCAGCGACATCACCTGTTTCAGTTTTTACGCGACGAAGACGATCACGACGGGTGAGGGCGGCATGCTCTGCACCGACAACGACGCCTACGCCGCGCGTTGCCGTTTGATGGCGCTGCACGGCATCAGTCACGATGCGTGGAAACGGTATCGTGCCGAGGGCTCGTGGTTTTACGAGGTCGTCGCGCCCGGTTTCAAATACAACATGACCGACATCGCCGCCGCTCTCGGGATCGCGCAACTGCGCCGCGCCGATGCGATGCGCGCGCGCCGGGAACAGATCGCCGGGCGGTACAACGCAGCGTTCGCAGGTCATGACTTCGAGCTGCCGGCGTTCGGCGATGCGCGCGATCACGCCTGGCATCTCTATCCGTTGCGGCTTCCGCGCGGCGCGGATCGCGGGGCATTCATCGATGCGCTTCGCGCGCACGAGATCGGCGCGAGCGTGCACTTCATCCCGTTGCACCTTCATCCTTTTTATCGCGACCGTTACGGCTTCACGCCGGACTCCTTTCCGGTGAGCAACGCCGAGTACGAGCGCGAAGTGTCGCTGCCGATCTACTCGGCGATGGGCGATGCCGAGGTGGACGCGGTGATCGGCGCGGTGACCGATGTGATTGGCGGCGCATCGCGCGTTCTGGCTGGGTGATGCTGCGCGCGTTCGACGTCGCCGTCTCGCTGGCCGCCCTCATCTTCCTGTCGCCGGCTTTTCTTGTCATCGCGCTGGCAGTGAAGCTCACCTCGCCCGGCCCGATCTTCTACCGCGGTCCTCGGGTTGGCCGCTTCGGCGCGGACTTCGCGATCCTGAAGTTTCGGACGATGCGGAGCGGCGCCGCGGGACCGTCGATCACGCGCGCGGCCGATCCGCGTGTTACGCCGATCGGCCGTTTCCTGCGACGCTGGAAGCTCGACGAGTTGCCGCAATTCGTGAACGTTCTGCGCGGCGAAATGAGTCTCGTGGGGCCGCGTCCCGAGGCGCCCGAATATGTGCTGCTGTACACCGACGAGGAGCGAAGCGTGTTGCGGGTACGGCCCGGCATCACCAGCCCGGCCTCACTTCGTTATCGTGATGAGGAGTCGCTACTGACGGGCGAAGAGTGGCGCGATGCATACGTGAATCGAATCATGCGCGACAAGCTGCGCATGGATCTCGAATGGCTCGATCAAAGGACGTTCGCGTCCGATCTTCGCCTCCTTGCGCGCACCGCGGCCTCGCTCGTCAGCTCCCGGCGAGATACGGATACTGCCGCTTCAACCCGTCTCTGATCTCGGCTTGGACATCGGCCGGCAGATCTTGCAAATAGGCGCGGCTGAAGGAGACAGCGGTCAGCAGGTCGGCGATCGCAGCGTCGCGCTGATGCAGTTGAAGCTCGACGACGCCGAGGTTGTAGTACAGCTCGGGGCGGCGATCGTATTGCAGCGCGCGGCGATACATTGTCGCGGCATCCGCATCGCGTCCGATCAGCCGGTCGTTTGCCGCGGCGAGCATGTAGAGGGCGATGTCCTGGGGCGCGGCCTCCAGGCAAGGCTCGAGCGCGGCTAAGTTCTCGTGCGCGTTATGTGAGGCCTGGATCGGATCGGTCACGCTGTCGTACGTAAGACTCGTTCGTGCCTGAATCACTTTTTCGCTCAGATTGCACTGCCACGGCTGAAGCGCGATTCGCCTGATCAGGAACGCTGCCCCGATCACGACCACGACGACGAGCGCGACTGACAAAGCAGCCGGCAAACCTCGCGGCCGGATGATCGAGGCGAGCCGCTCGTTCAGTGCCGGCGAAACCTTCAACTCCGCATGTGCTCCCCATGCGACGCAGAGCGTGGCGATGTAAATGATGACGACCGTCGACGCGGCGAGATGGAGCGGAAAGTGAGCGAGACAGAGAATAGCGATGGCCGCGCTGGTCGGAACAGCCAGCATGCGAACGAGCGTGTCGCGCTCCGTTTCCTCGTTGTTCCCGTTTGCGTTCTCGCTGTTCTTTTTGCGGCGCGATGAGGCAGCCAGAAGGACCAGCGCAGCGGCGAAGAGCGCGTAGCCGGGCAGACCGCCCTCGGCGAGAGTCTGCAGGTGATCGTTATGGGTCTCGCCAAAGTTGAAGTCCGCACTCCACGCTTTTGCCAGCGACGGATGTTTCCGCTCGGCGGCGACTTTGTATTCGAAATAGGACCAGCGGAAGCAACCGGGACCGACTCCGAAGAGCGGATGATCCATGGCCATCATCGACGCCGCGACGAAGGCCGTAAGTCGGCCGGCGGTCGCTTCGGCGTAGTCGTGCGCGCGTACTGAGGACGCGATGCTCGTCGCGCGCGCGCGCAACGGCGGATCGCCAACGACGAGAGCGATTCCCGCAACGAGGATCAACGCGGTCGCGATCGCACCGGCTTTGCGCGATCGCACGAAGCCCATGACCAGCAACCCCGCACCGCATGCGAGGAGGGAGGTCAGGCGCCCTGTGGCAACGGCGGCGAGCAACAAGAGCGCGATGGGAATCCAAAGTGCGCGCCGCCGCCGGTCACACAGAACCAGCGCGGCCGCGACCAGCGCCGGTGCCACGAGGAGGCCGCCGACATCGTCAGGATTTCCCAGAAGGGCGGTGTAGCGCATGTGATCCGGCAGTTCGGCCGGGAACGTCATCGGATTCCAGATGTGAAAGCGTTGCAGAAGAAAGATGGCCGCGTTGATGGCTGCAGGAATCAACGCCCAGGCGATTGCGAGCGTGCCGCGGGCGCGCCCGCCGAGGTCGATGGCGCAGGCGAAGACAGCGACGGCTGCAACCCAGAGGATCGCGCGGTTGCTGAGCGCGTGGTTGGCGCTGAAGAGCGACGCCAGCACCGCCCAGCAAACGCTTCCGATTGCGATCAGAGGCACTGTGCGAATCGACGACAACTGTTTGTTGCGCGTGTTGCTCCGCAGCCAGACCACGATCGCGGTTGCCGCGATGGCGATGGAGAAGGCGATGAAAAGCAAATCCTTCGGAAGACGGAATGGATCTTGTCCGCGCAAACTCATCGCGACCGGCACGAGCAGAGTCGCGGCCACCGCCAGCGTCCACGGCAGTTTCGAAATTGCGGAGCGACGCTGCGGACGCTCCGCCGGTGAACGGATCTTGTACTTCGCTGTCATGGGAAACGTTTGATGCGCGTCCAGGCCGTCAATTCACTGTCGCTCCGGCGCCGCTCATCTCCGCCGCTGCCGGAACGGCTGGGTACTCCGATTCCGGACTTCCCGCATCGTACTCCGGGATGAGCTCTCGAAGCAGTTGCTTGACGTTGCCGGTGCGAAGAGTCACCGCGGTTTCGAGGCGGCGGTACCAGGCAGCGACAATCTCAGCATCGGGCTGCTGGACTTCGACGCCCATCACTTGCGGATGCTGTGTCTCGCAGACGGTGTCACCGCCAGTGAAGAGCTCTTCGTTGAGTTTTTCTCCCGGACGCAGGCCGATGAACGTGATCGGAATCTCTTCGGGTGTGTGACTGGAGAGCCGGACCAGATCGCGTGCGAGCTCGGCGATGCCGATCGGCTCTCCCATGTCGAGCATGTAGATGCGGCCGCCTTCGCCAAACGCCACCGCCTGCAGAATCAGCGAGATCGCTTCGGAAGGGCGGAGGAAGTAGCGTGTTACGTCGGGATGGGTCACGGTCACCGGCCCGCCGGCGGCAATCTGATCGAGAAAGAGCGGCACGACGCTTCCCGACGAGCCGATGACGTTGCCGAAGCGGACCACCATCACGCGCAGTTGCGTTCGCGCTGCGAGGTCGAGGAGTGCAATCTCCGCGGCGCGCTTGCTGGCTCCCATGGCGCTCGATGGGTTGATTGCTTTGTCCGTCGAGATGAAGACGAAGCGCTCGACGTCCGCGGCGGCGCACGCTTCCGCGAACTGATGCGCGACGAGGCAGTTGTTGCGCACGTACTCGGCCGGATTCTGCTCGCCCAGCGGAACGTGTTTGTGCGCCGCGGCGTGAATGACGATGGCCGGACGGATCGACGCGACGAGGCTGCCGGCCTGCGCGCAGTCGACGAGATGCGGGTAGACGACGCGCTGCATCTGGGGCGCCTCGCGCTCGATGCGGCGCATGCAGTTGTAAAGCGCGTGCTCCGATCGTTCGAAGAGGTGCAGTTCGGAGGGCTCGTAATTGAGACTCTGCAGCGCCAGCTCGGAGCCGATGGTGCCGCCGGCGCCGGTGACGATGATCCTGCGGCCGCGGAAAAGGTCGCGGGTGGAGGCATCGCCGATCACGATCTGCTCGCGGCGCAGGAGGTCCTCGACGTTCACCTCGCGCAAGCTGGTCACTTGTGCTTTGCCGCTGGCGAGTTGATCGAGGCCCGGCATGGTGCGGAACTTCAGGCCGGCGGCGGAAACGTGATGAATGATCTCGCGGATCCTGCGCCCCGATGCGCTCGGAATGGCAAGCAGCACTTCATCGGCGCGGGTGTCTTCGGCAATGGCGCCAATGCCGGAGATGGGGCCGAGCACTTCGATGCCGCGGATCTGCGACCGCCATTTCGCGCGATGATCGTCCACGAAGGCGACGATTTTCATCCGCAGTTGCGGGCGGTGCTGGATCTCGCGCGCCAGAGCTTCGCCGGCATCCCCGGCGCCCACGATGAGGATTCGTTTGGCTTCATGCGTGGCGTCGCCGCGTGTCAAATCTTTGGTTAGTCGTACGAGTACGCGCGCGCCGAAGATC
>DATAMS010000417.1:0-7527 GCA_036260495.1 Thermoanaerobaculia bacterium | reverse complement strand
CTGAAGGGTGTTTCATCCATTTGCTTTCTCCGAAGACGGCGGAAGGTCGGCTCCCCCTCGCCCGAGGGTGACCGCCAGACCGCCGTCGATGATCCAGATCTTCTCGATGTCCGCATCGACGAACGATGGCAAAAACCGGTCCAGCGAAACGACGAACGTGGCCGGCTCTTCGTAACGAACGAGACCGGCCGGCAGCTTGTTTCGTGCGAGTCCGAAGAGGAACTGCGGAATCGGCAGCGCGCCGAATGCGGATGCCGAGGCGATGGGGACGCGCACGGTGCGCCCGCTGGCTTTGATCTCGCGGATGTCGACGGTGAACGGCACGCTGATGAACTTGCGGATCGTGCCGGAGACGCGAAGCAGGCCGTTGAAGAATTGCAGCTCCATCCGCTCGATGGGATCGACACGAAAGCCGGCGGCCATGGCGTTGATTTTTTCGCCATCGACACGGACTTCGAGTTGGTCCCAGGTGATGAAGCGTTGCATGTGAAGTGGCAGTAGATCAGTGGATTAGTCGATTAGTAGATCAGGGGCAGTTGTTTGATCACGTACCGGTCTACTCATCTACTGGAATCGGTCCTGATCTACTAATCCACTAATCTACTAATCCACTGCTTGTATCATGCGCCCGCCTCATGCCGAAACGCACTGACATTCACTCCATTCTCATCATCGGATCGGGCCCGATCGTCATTGGTCAGGCCTGCGAATTCGACTACTCCGGAACCCAGGCCTGCAAGGCGCTGAAGGACGAGGGCTACCGCATCATCCTCGTGAATTCGAATCCGGCCACGATCATGACGGACCCGGAGTTTGCCGACCGGACGTACATCGAGCCGCTGACGCCGGAAACGCTCGAGCGCATCATCGAGCGCGAAAAACCGGACGCGATTCTGCCGACGGTGGGCGGTCAGACCGGCATCAACCTGGCCATGGCGCTTCACGAAAACGGCGCGCTGGAGCGTCACGGCGTCGAGTTGATCGGCGCGAACAGTCTGGCCATCCGGACGGCCGAGGACCGGCAGCTCTTCAAAGACAAGATGCTGGAGATCGGCGTGGAAGTGCCGCGCTCGGTGCATGCGGCGACGGAAGCGGATGCCGAGGAGTTTGCGGCGACGATCGGCTATCCGCTGGTCATCCGGCCGTCGTTCACCCTCGGCGGATCGGGCGGCGGCATCGCCTACAACGTCGAAGAACTGCGCGCCGTGGTCAGCCACGGTCTCGAGCTTTCGCCGATTCATCGCGTGCTCGTCGAAGAGTCGGTGACCGGCTGGAAAGAGTTCGAGCTCGAGGTGATGCGCGACAAGGCGGACAACGTCATCATCGTCTGCAGCATCGAGAATCTCGACCCGATGGGCGTTCACACCGGCGACTCGATCACGGTGGCGCCGCAGCAGACGCTGACGAACACCGAGTACCAGGCGATGCGCGATGAGGCCAAGCGGATCATTCGCGCCATCGGCGTGGAGACGGGCGGATCGAACATCCAGTTCGCGGTGCATCCGACGACGGGACGCCGCCTGGCCATCGAGATCAATCCGCGCGTGTCGCGCTCGTCGGCACTGGCGTCGAAAGCGACCGGCTTTCCGATCGCAAAGTTCGCAGCAAAACTCGCGGCGGGCTACACGCTCGACGAGATTCCGAACGACATCACGAAGAAGACGCCGGCGTCGTTCGAGCCGGCAATCGACTACGTGGTCGTGAAGATCCCTCGCTTCGCCTTCGAGAAGTTTCGCAAGACCAAACCCAACCTCGGCCTCTCAATGCAGTCGGTGGGCGAGTCGATGGCCATCGGCCGTACGTTCAATGAGGCGCTGCAAAAGGGACTTCGATCGCTGGAGATCGGTGTATCGGGTCTGGAGTCGCGCGGCTACGACCGCGACAAGGCGACAACTCTGCTCCGCACACCGCAACCGGAGCGGATCTTCGCGATCGGCGATGCATTCCGCGCCGGCATGACGGTGGACGAGGTGAATGCGATCTCGTCGATCGACTGCTGGTTCCTGCGCGAGATCTACAAGATCGTGGAGATGGAGAAGACGATCGTCGTGAATCCGACGGCGAAATCGCTGCTGGCCTGGAAGCGCGAAGGATTTTCGGACAAGCAGATCGCGTCGCTCACGAATCTGACGGAGGGCGAAGTGCGCGGCGAACGGTACGCGCTCGGCGTCCGTCCGGTCTACAAGCGCGTCGATACCTGCGCCGCGGAGTTCGAGGCGTCGACGCCGTATCTCTACTCGACGTACGAGCAGGAGAACGAAGCGAATCCGACGTCGCGCCGCAAGGTGATGATCCTCGGGTCGGGCCCGAATCGCATCGGACAAGGGATCGAGTTCGATACCTGCTGCGTGCACGCGTCGTTCGCGCTGCGCGAGATCGGCTTCGAGACGATCATGGTCAACTGCAATCCCGAGACGGTGTCGACGGATTACGACACGTCCGACCGTCTCTACTTCGAGCCGCTCACGCTCGAGGATGTGCTCGAGATCGTCGATCTGGAAAAACCGGAAGGGGTGATCGTGCAGTTTGGCGGGCAGACGCCGCTAAAGCTGGCGAAGTCGCTGGCTGCGGCGGGCGTGCCGATGTGGGGCACGTCGGTGGAGTCGATCGACATCGCCGAAGACCGCGAACGTTTCGGCGCACTGGCGCAACAGCATGACATTCTCGTGCCCGAGCACGGAACCGGAATGACTGAGGCCGAGGCGATCGAGGTCGCTCGCCGCATCGGATTCCCGGTCGTCGTTCGCCCGTCGTACGTTCTCGGCGGGCGCGCCATGGCCATCGTTTACGACGAGTCGAATCTGCGCGAATACATCGGTTACGCGATGGAAGCGGCGCCCGGACATCCGATTCTCATCGACCGTTTTCTTGAAGATGCCATCGAGCTCGATGTCGATGCGGTTGCCGACGGCACGGACGTCGTCATCGCCGGCGTGATGGAGCACATCGAAGAAGCAGGCATTCACTCCGGCGATTCGACGACGGTGATTCCGCCGTACATCATCGGACTGCGCGAGCAGGACCGCGTGCGCCGGCTGACGGTGCAGTTGGCGAAAGCGCTGAACGTGATCGGCCTGATGAACGTGCAATACGCGATTTACCACGGCGACCTCTACGTGCTCGAAGTCAATCCTCGCGCGTCGCGAACGGTTCCGTATGTTTCGAAGGCGACCGGTGTGCCGTTCGCGAAGATCGCGGCGAAGGTGATGGCCGGGATGTCACTTCGTGAACTGGGACTGACCGCCGAGCCGAAGGTCAAAGACTATTTCGTGAAAGCGCCTGTGTTCCCGTTCGGACGTTTTCCAAAAGAAGACACGGTGCTCGGTCCGGAAATGAAATCGACCGGCGAGGTGATGGGTTCCGCGCCAACGTTCGGCGAGGCCTACGCAAAAGCCCTCCTCGCCGCAGGCATCGACCTCCCCCTCGGCGGCACCGCATTCATCTCCGTCAACGACAACGACAAACGTCCAGTGGTCGTGCAGTTGGCGAAGGATCTGGCCGACATCGGATTCCGCGTTCTGGCCACATCAGGCACGCGCGATTTCCTGCAGCACAACGGCGTCGATGCCGGACTTGCGTTCAAGGTTCACGAGTCGGAGCGTCCCAACATCGTCGATCGCATGATCAACGGCGAGGTCACCCTCATCATCAACACACCCCTCGGCAAAAAGTCGTTCTACGACGACACCTACATCCGCCGCGCCGCCCTGCAATACGGAATCAGTTGCCTGACGACGCTGACCGCGGCGACCGCCGCGGTGCATGGGATTCGTTCATTGCGGATGGGCATGAAGACGATCACGACGATTCAGGAACAACACGCGAGATAGTGCGCCGCGGGCGTTGTTGTTTGGTTTGGGCGGGCGCCGCGTCAGCGGCTGGAAGAGGGTAGCGAGGGGTGCGAGCGCTTTTTGCGAGCACCCCTCGTGATGCGAAATTGGATTCGTGCCGCGTCAGCGGCACTGGATGATTAAATTCGTTGAGATGGCGTGAGATGCTGTTTTTCGTTTGATCGTCCAGTGCCGCTGACGCGGCACAAAATGGAGCGACTCGTTACGAGGGGTGCTCGCAAAAAGCGCTCGCACCCCTCGCTACCTTCTCTTGCCGCTACGCGGCACGCACCGAGGGACAACGCAGCGGAGGCGCGAAGCGCAACCGACCCACAATCGACAACGCGCGGCCCGCCAGGGCCGCGCAATTACGAGACCGACAACGCCGAAGGCAGCGACGCCATCTCTGTCTTGAACGCGTTGAACGCGCGGACGGTGTATTGCAGGTGCTTGCCTGCTGCCGATTCCTGTGCGGGGCCGGAGAGTTGGCGGTGGGGGCGGGCGGCGCCGGGGCGGCGGGAGCGGAAGACCGTGGTGACGAATGGGGAGGGTTTGGCGAACTCGATGATGAGCTCCTCGATGACGACGTCGGCGCCGCCGAGGTAGCGGAAATCCCACTCGATGCCTTCGCCGGCGCGGAGATTCGTTTCGTTCGGATTGATCGAAAGGTAGATACGGCCGCCGCTCGATTCGATGTCGATGCGGACCGGCGTGGTGCGGACTGCGAATTCGGTCAGCTCGTGTGCGCCGACGAGACGATCGGACGACGCGGGAGGCGCCGCTACGAGTGACGGTGCTTCGGCGCGCGGAGGCGCGGGAATGAACGACGACGAGCGCGGACGGTCGCCCTGCGAGAACCAGGCGGCGGTGGCCGGACCATTCGAGGTCACGCGCGTGCGCGAACGGCGGCGCTTCTTGTCGTCCGCGGCGGGCGCGGCGGGACGAGCGACGGCGGGGGCGGCTCCGGCTTTGACAACGGTCTTGGTACTCGGCTTCTGTTTGGCGTCCGTCGCTTTCTCCGCTTTCGCGGGCTTGGCGGCTTTCGGCGTCGTCTTTGGCGCTGGCTTGGCCGGCGTTTTGGCGGCTGACTTGGCGGACGCTTTCGCGGCCGGCTTCACGACTTTCTTCGGGGCAGCCTTCGCTGCTTTACCGGAAGGTGGTTTCGCCGCGGCCTTTTTCGCAGACTTCGCGGGCGCCGGCTTCTTCACGGCGACTTTTTTCGCCGCGGCCTTCTTCGGAGCCGGTTTCTTCACGACCGCCTTCTTCGCAGCGGCCGGTTTTTTCGGAGCGGGCTTCTTAGCCACCGGCTTCGCTTTCGCGGCGGCGCGGGCGGCCGGCTTCTTCGATGCCGGTTTCGCGGTTTTTGTCCGGCTCACAGGCTTCGCGCCCGTACCTTTTTTCGGAGTTGTAGACGCTTTTTTCCCCTGGACCTTCGCCATTCGAGCCTGCTCTCCCGCATCCCCTGAAAAATGGATGGCGCAGTATAGCGGCGACCCCTCGGTTTGCATAGGTGACAGAAAACGGCGGATTTTGGCCATCCTGCGGCCTCAAGAGGGCGAAGGGCGTCCTCCACGTCGACAGAGTTAACGCAATCCGTCGGCGACGTACAGATCGCCGAGCATGCGCAGGGCGTCGTAGGCGTAGGCGGTGGCGTCGGGGGTGATGCAAATCGGCGCGATGCGGTAGACGCCGGCCGGATCGGTCGGGGAGAACTGCTTCCACGTTTCACGCGCGCCGGTGGCCAGCGTTACGCGCGTGACCTGGGCGGGGAGTGCGCTTGGGTGATAGACGAAGAGCGATGCTCCGTCGGCTGACCAGACGATCGGCACTTCGCCGGGCTGGATTGCGGGGACGATCGACGGCTCGGCGCTGGCGTCGACGGGATAGAGCGCGATGGTCTGCTGCTGCGTCATGCCGGCGACGTAGCGGCCGTCCGGCGATACGGCAAACGGGCGGTAGGCATCGCCCCAGATGTTCTCGGGCGAGATCGCTTTCTCGGTTTCGTCGAGCGTGTCGATGACGTGAAGTTGATAGCCTTTCTTTGGCAACGCGCCGGCGATGACGATGCGGCGTCCGTCGGGGAGCCAGGCCGCGCCGAAGTCGAAGGCGCCCTCGATTTTGAGCTCGCGCGCCTCGCCGCTTCCGGTCGGGACCACGATGAGTTTCGGCCCGCTGTGGCCGAGCACGTACTTGCCATCGGGCGAGATGGCGTCGCCGTATCCGTCAGCAATGCGGACCGGGGCCGGCTCGCCGAGGCGGCGAAGGTAGATCGAACTGGCGGCGCCGCCGCCTTCGCGCGGCTCATTGAAGAGAATCGTTTTTCCGTCGCGCGAGAGATCGGCCAGCATCGACCAGTCCAGCCACGACAAATCGCGCTCCACCGATTCGCCCGGCGCCTGCACTTCCAGCGCGGCGCGCCACATGCCGTTCGACAGCAGTACGTGTCCGGCCGGCGCGATGTCGTAAAGCCGCATCGATCCGGTCAGCCGGTTGACGAGCCTCGACTCACCGCTCTCGATGTTCACCGCGTAGAGTGCCGGCGGCGCGCCGGTGTCGGTCGCGGTGATCCAGATTTCCTTGTTGCCCGGTGCCCAGGCCAGACCGGTGACGCCGTGACTCCAACCGCGCGCGATCGAGACCGGCTTGCCCGATTTTGCGTCGAGGATCGAGACGTCGTTTTTCCCCGCGAACGACTCGACGAAGGCGATGCGCCCATCGGATGCCATGCGAATGTCGCGCAGCGCGTGGGCCGTTTCGTAGACGACTTTGCCGATCGGCGACTCGATGCGGAACGTACCTGTGCCGCCACGAATGGCGGCGAGGTTCGTGCCGTCGGGCGACCAATCGGCCTGCAGAACCTGCTCGGCGATCTCGCGCGGGGTGCCGCCCGCGACTGGAACGCGCGCGAGTGTGCCGAGGTTGGTGAGGCGGTCGCGGCGGAGGAGGACGGCCAGCTCCGTCGACTTCGAGACCGCGAGCACGTCGGCATCTTTCACGCCGAGCGGGCGCGGCTCGGGGCTCTGACGGTTGGCGACGAAGACCTCGGATGGATTGCCGTCCCATGCCGCGCTGTAGATGATCGAATCGCCGTCCGGACCGAACCGCGCCGCGCGCACTTCGCCGCGCCGAAAGGTCATCCGATGAAAGACGACTTCCGGCGGCGCTTCCTCTTTCGCCTTGTTCGTCGCGAAGTACCAGCCGGCGAATGCGGCGCCTGCAATCGCGGCGAGAAAGAGAAGGGTCAGAAGAATTGGCGAGACGCGCCGCGGCGATGGTTGCGCAACGGTGGCGTGACGCACCGGCACGCGCGCGGTTGCAGGGATCGCCGCGGTCGCAGGACGAGCCGCGGTTGCGCCCGTGCGGCGCGATTCCGCGTCGGCGATGCGCATCGTGGGCGTCTGGGCGGTCGTCGATCCCGGCAGCGGCGTCATCGCCGGATTGGAGACGCTCGAATAGGTGCCGGCCGATGACGCCGCTGACATCGTCTCGAGGTTGAAGGCGAGATCGCGCGCCGATTGGAAACGATGATCGCGATCTTTTTCGAGGCAGCGGCGCGTGAGGCGGTCGAGTGCCGGCGGAACATTCGGCAGCGACTCGGCGAGATCGGGCGGATCTTCTTTCAGGATCGCGCTGAGTGTCTCGATCGACGAGTCGCGCTTGAACGCGCGCACGCCGGTCAGCATCTCGTAGAGAATGG
>DATAMS010000408.1:0-2823 GCA_036260495.1 Thermoanaerobaculia bacterium | reverse complement strand
GGGCGCTCGCCGGCGCGACGCGGATCTTCGTGTGCGCCAAGGTACGCGTAAGGCCAGCCGTAGAAAGCGCCGGCCTTGACGTCGGTGGCGTAGTCGGGAACGAGCTCATCGCCCAATCCGTCGCGCTCGTTGACCGCGGTCCACAGCGCGCCGGTCACCGGCTCCCACGCCATGCCGACGGGATTCCGCAGGCCACCCGCGAAGACGTGTCTGCCGCTTCCGTCGGGATTGAGCTCGATGATGGCCGCGCGCTCCGGTCCTTCGCCGGCGCTGACGTTCGAGTTGGATCCGATCGACACATACATCTTCGTCCCCGCCCGATTGAACACCACTCCTCGGGTTGAGTGCCCGCCCGGCGGAAGAGGCCCGATGACCTGAGGCTTTCCATTCGCGCTTGTCTGTCCCGTCGCATAGGGAAAACGGAGGATTGCGCTTTCGCCGCCGATGTAGAGAAAGCGATCGTGAAACGCGAGTCCGTACGGATTATCGAGGCCGCTCGCGAACGTGAAGCGCTGTTCGGCGATGCCGTCGTGATTGGCATCGCGAAGAATGATGATCTTCCCCGCGCCCGGCTCGGAGACGATCACGTCGCCGTTGGCCGCTTGAAGCATGGCTCGAGGATTGTCGAGCTTGTCCGCGAAAACCGAAATGTGAAAGCCGGGCGGGAGGTGAAGCGTGGCATTGGAAGGTTGCGATCCGACGTGCGGCGGATTGCCAGCCGACGGCGTCGCATACGGCTTCGGCAATTGATCGATGCGAATCTCGTGATGTTGCAGCATCGGATCGTGCGCCGCCGTGATAGCCGCAGGCAAACGGTTCGATTCAGGCGAGCAGGCGATAACGATGGCAGCGAGGAAAACGAGACGTCGCTTCATGCGAAAAGTATGCGCGGGGTGCGACGGTGTGATGGAAAACAACTGATTACGGGGGGTGGGGTGTGGGGAGCGGGGGGTGGGAGAAGGCCGGCGGATTGACCGTTCAGGGATCAGCAACCATCGTCACCGTTCCCACGCCCCACTCCCCACACCTCACACCCCACACCCCACCCCCGGAATCCAACGAGGCCGGCACGCATTGAAAGCTCCGTGACCACCGTGCCCGGCTCCGTGGCGAACTGGCAATTCGATGGCGTCGTGCGGCTCACGCGCGTCGGGTCGTCATTCGTCGTCTTCACGGTGGTCGTCGGATTTGCTGCCATCAACACCGGCAACAACGCGCTCTACATCGGCCTCTCCTTCATGCTCGGCTGTCTGCTGCTCTCGGGCATCGCCTCGAAGGGTGGACTCAAGCATCTCGCCGTCGAGCTCGAAGGTGTCGATGAGGCGTGGGCGATGCGGACGGCGCACGGGCGTCTGCGCGTGATCAACCGGTCGCGCATCTGGAACGTCCGCGATCTGATCATCACGTCGAGCGATCTGGAGTCGCCGCTTGCGGTTCCGTTGATCGAGCGACGATCCGAGATCGTGTTGCAGGCTCGGTTTCGTTTCCGGCGGCGCGGACTCGTGCACCTTTCGCGCATCGATCTTTATACGCGCTATCCGTTCGGTTTTTTTCTGAAGAAGCGGCGGCCGCGGTTGGATGCGGAGATCGTCGTGTTCCCGCGGCTGCTCGATGAAGAGTCAGCGCGCGAGCGTTTTCGCTCGATCGAGGGAGAGCAGTATTCGTCGAACCGCATCGGCGCTGGGACCGACATTCATTCGTTCCGTGATTACAGCCGCGGCGATTCGCTGCGGCGCGTGCATTGGAAGAAATCGGCGTCGGTGGGACGCTGGATCATCAAACAGACCGAGTTGGAAGCTGGCCGCGCGGTTCATGTCGTCGTCGATCCGTACAAGCCGAGGAGTGTGAGCGAGGAAGCGTTCGAAGAGATGATCAGCGAGGCAGCCACGTTTCTTAATGAGGCGCTACGGCGCGGCCTTCACACGACGCTGTCGATCCGAAACGCGACGATTCGCTCCGACCGCGACGGCGCTGCAGCAACGTTCCGCGCACTGGCGATGCTGGAGGCGGCGCACGAGCCGTTCGCGCAAACGATCGATCGCGACAGCGTGATGTTTGTGGCGGGGGTCGCGGGTCGCGAGTCGGGGGTCGCATGAGTCGGGCAACTCAGCAACCGAGCAACTCGGCTACCGGCCAACCCAACATGGGAGCCCGATCATGACCGCGCTTCCGATCACCGATCTCCGACACCCGACACCCGACACCCGGCACCCGGGCGCAGACGCCCGACACCCGAACACCGACACCCGCAACATCGAGCTCCTCTTCCTGACGATGTTCTCGGCGATCCCGCTCTATGTCACGCAGACGATCTCGATGTTTCCGCTGCTCGCATTTCACGCCGCGATGCTGGCCATCACGATGCGCGTGTACTTCGGTAAGGGACCCGAGATCGTTCCACCAGCCGTGATGCGCGCTCTGGCCATCGCCTACGTGCCGTTCTATGTCGTCGATGCGGCGCTGATCTCGCGCAGCGCGATCGCAGCGTCGACGCACCTCGTGCTCTTCATCGCCGTCTATCAGCCGATCGAATCGGTGCGCACCCGCAATACGACGCAGCGGCTGTTGACCGCGTCGCTCATCGCCCTCGCCAGCGTCGCCACGGCCACGCACATCGCCATCCTCCCGTTCATCATCTTGTTCGGCGTCCTGCTCATTCGCCAGCTCATGCAGGTCAGTCACGATGAGACGGAGGCGATGACCGGCGCTCGAGTGCCTGCACCGCCGACCGGCCGCGCCGCCGCGCTCTACGTCTGCGCCGCGATGGCCCTCGGCGTCCTCTTCTTCCCCTTCCTGCCGCGCATCCGCAATCCGCTGTTGCCG
>DATAMS010000378.1:0-2578 GCA_036260495.1 Thermoanaerobaculia bacterium | reverse complement strand
GGATCGCGTTCGTGAAGAGATAGGGATAGACGATCAGAATCGCGCCGACGACGAGATGGATCGGACTCGATTGCCGCTTTCCGTAAATCAAATAGACCGTACCGATCGATCCGAAAAGCAGTCCGAGAAAAAGAGTCATCGTGAAATCCGATTGCCGCGCCGCCGTCATTGTAGGATTGATTCACGATGACACGACTGAAGCTTTCCCTCCTGGCGCTCGCACTGACTCTTCCTCTCTCCGCATTCGCCGGCGAAGCCTCGGGCGAATTCACCGCCGGCAAGCGTCCGCCGATCAAGCCGTTGTACGCGGCCGCGTTCGAAACGCGCGATCAGCGCGATGCACGAAAACGCGCGGTGGAAGTCGTGTTATCCGAGGAGCCGGTGGATTTGACGGAGGCGGTGGCGGAGCTCGATCCGCACACCCGCGTCATCAATCAGAAGGCGCTCATGGATCACAACTACGTGCTGCTCTGGGTGCGTCCCGGCAACGACGTCAGCATGAACGCGACCTACTCCGCGACGATGACGCAGTTCATCGAGACGACGCCGGATCGGATGAAGGCCGAGCTGACGGTCAACACACCCGACCGCATCGCCGGTCGGATTTTCTCGACCAAGCCGCTGAAGACGATGGACGGCGAGACCTACTCGATCAACCTCACGTTCTCGACCGCGGTCACGCATGCGCCCGCAGGGACGAAACTTCCCGCCGGCGGCGGCGCGCCGGGGAAGGCGTTCGAAGCGTTGCAGGCAGCAATGGCGAAGAAGGACTGGGACGGCATCAAGAGCAATGTCACGGCGAAGCGCCTGGAGTCATTCAACGATGCCGATCGCAGCGCGAAAGAGAATCTCGACGACGCGCTGCAGACGCTGGGGATGTTCCTTCCGAAGAAGCCCGGCAAAATCACCGGCGGCGAATTGCGCGTCGACGTTGCCATCCTCGATCTTGAAGGGGAGTTGTTCGAAGGCCAGAACGGACTTTTTCAGATCCGGATGGTCAAGTCCGGCGAGCGTTGGCTCTTCGATCGCGCGACGAGAGTTGGTTCGATCGAGTGATCAGCGCTGCATCGCGCGCGCCGCAGGCGGTTCATTCCTTCGTGGCCGGCGATCATGACCTGCTCCTGCGCGCCGTCGAGATCTACGAAGTTGACCGGCTGGATTTCGCCGAGGCGTATCTGGTCGCGTTGGCGGAGATGTCGGACGTGAAGCATGTGGCCTCCTTCGACCGGCAGATCGATCGCGTGGGGAGCGTTCAACGCGTGGAGCCGTAGCCTACGCATCGCTCATTCCGCACATTCGGTATCCTGATCCCGTGATTCGCAAGATCATCGGAATCGGAGGCGTCCTCATCGCGACGCTCTCCGGCGCCGCAAACGCGCAGACGCAACAGGCCGACCGCATCGTGATCACGAAGTCGGCCAGGCAACTGACGTTGCTTCGAAACGGGAAGACGATCCGCATCTACCGCGTGTGCCTCGGCTCGCACCCGGTTGGCGCGAAGGAACGGCGGGGCGACGGAAAGACGCCCGAGGGGATTTACCGGATCGATAGCAGGAACGCTGACAGCAAGTACCACCGGGCGCTTCATGTTTCGTACCCGAACGCCGCTGACCGCCGGCGCGCGCGGCGCCTGCATGTAGCGCCGGGCGGCGAGATCATGATTCACGGAGTTCCTAATCGCTGGCGCGCGCTTGGCTCAGCGTTTCGGTACATCGACTGGACGAATGGTTGTATCGCGGTCAAGGACGATGAGATCGAGGAGATCTGGAAGCTCGTGCCGAACGGCACGGTCGTCGAGATCCGGCCCTGAGCCGAGTTCCTCACGGGATCGATTCACGCGAAGGCGCGAAGTTCTTCTCCGCCGCTCCACGTGACACGGTCTTCTCCGTCAGTACTCGAGCTTCTCCAGCGGCGGGTCGTAGTCGAACGATCCTAACAACAGCCAGCGCCTCGCGGTTTGTTCGCGTCCCGATCGCGCGATCAGTGGTGTCGTGTAGTGCCAGAAGGGGAGGCGGTAGATCGCTAGTGCGCCGGATCGGGAGACGTCGTGGGATACCGACAGGAAGCCGCGTTCTTCGTAAATCAGAAACTGGTTGGCGACGTCGTCGTTCGAGAACATGATGTGAAGATCGACGAAGCCGTTGCGTGTGGCGGCCTCCTCGGGATGATGGTCGTTGTGCGGTCCGCTGTAGTCGCCGCTGTTGTAGCAGATCACCTGGCGGCCCCAGCCCGATGCCCCAAGACGGGAGCGAGTTACCGCTTGCGCCACCTGCCGGAAGCTTTGCGAATTCATCATCGCGGCGAGTCCGATCTCCTCGGCGGCATCGAATCCTTTCGACTTGCGCGAATTCAGAATCGCCGATCGGACGCGCACGGTTTTCGGCAGGCGGTCGGTGTAGTTCTGCGTCATTCCCGTCAGCGCCTCGCGGGGGATACGTTGATGCATCCGTCGCATGACTGGATACATCGCGCGATCGAGCAGGCGGATGCATTCCTTCGCAAGCTTCGGCTCGATCGCGTCCTCGAAGAGAAGAAGCGGCGTGCGGCGCCTGGCGAGAAGCGATTCGAACTGAGGCGG
>DATAMS010000375.1:0-2776 GCA_036260495.1 Thermoanaerobaculia bacterium | reverse complement strand
CATTGCGCGCGGCCGCGTCGAGCGTTGCGAGCGCGCCGCGAACATCGCCTTTTCGAGAAGAACGAAACGCTTCGAGCCTCGCTACCTGATCGCGCTCGACTGATTCATCGATGGACATGATCGGTAGCGTCGCCGAGCCGTCATCGACGAACTCGTTGACGCCGACGACGATGGCCTTCTTTTCTTCGAGCGCTCGTTGCGCGAGATAGGCGGACTCGCCGATCTCGTGCTGGACGAAGCCTGACTCGATGGCTGCGCGCGCGCCGCCCATCGCGTCGATGCGCTCGATCAAGGCGCGAGCCCCGCGCTCGATGTCGAGCGTGCGTGACTCGATCTCGTACGATCCGGCCAGCGGATCGGCGAACTGCGTGATGCCGCTCTCGAACGCAAGCACCTGCTGCGTGCGCAGCGCGATCTTCGCTGACTCCTCGGTCGGCAGCGCCAGCGCCTCATCGCGTGAATTCGTGTGGAGCGATTGGCAGCCGCCGAGGACTGCGGCCATCGCCTGGTAGGCCACGCGAACGACGTTGTTCTCCGGCTGTTGTGCGGTCAGCGTCGAGCCTGCAGTCTGCGCGTGGAAACGCAGCGCGAGCGACTTCGGATCCTTCGGCGCGTATCGCTCGCGCATCAGTTGCGCCCACAGCTTGCGCGCCGCGCGGAACTTGGCCACCTCTTCCAGAAAGTCGTTGTGCGCGTTGAAGAAGAACGAAATGCGCGGAGCGAACGAGTCGATGTCCAGTCCGCGATCGACAGCCGCTTGCACGTACTGCAATCCGTTCGCGAGCGTGAACGCCACTTCCTGCACCGCGGTCGATCCAGCCTCGCGAATGTGATAGCCGGAGACCGAGATCATGTTCCAGCGCGGCACTTCCTTTCCGCAAAACTCGAAGACGTCGGTGACGAGGCGCAGCGACGGCGCTGGCGGGAAGATGTATGTGCCACGCGCGGCGTACTCTTTGAGGATGTCGTTCTGAATCGTGCCGGAGAGAGCGTTCCACGCGATGCCGCGGCGCTCGGCCACGACGAGCAGTAGTGCCAGCAGAATCGACGCCGGGGCGTTGATCGTCATCGAGATCGAGACGCGGTCGAGCGCAATGGCATCGAACAGCGTCTCCATGTCGTCGATCGAGTCGATGGCCACGCCGACGTTTCCGACCTCGCCACGCGCGCGAGGATCGTCGGAATCCATCCCGATCTGCGTCGGCAGATCGAACGCAACGGACAGTCCAGTCGTCCCCCGCTCGAGCAGATAGCGATAACGCTTGTTCGATTCCGCCGCCGTGGAGAAGCCGGCGTATTGGCGCATCGTCCAGAGCTTGCCGCGATACATCGAGGCTTGCGGCCCGCGCGTATACGGAAACGCGCCGGGCGCACCGAGGTCGTGGGTGGGATCGAAACCGCGCGCGGCAAGATCGTCTGCATCGAAAAAGAGTTTCGAATCGGTCATGGGGGAATGATAGTTGCCAGCGGCCAGAGAGCAGCGGTCAGGTTAGAAGACAACGGACGGCTAACCACTGGCCGCTGGCAACTTTCGTAGCCGCTGGCAACTTCTTCGCACGGCTTATAATCCACCCCCCTTTGCTCACCTTCCGACAATGAGTGTCAGCGGCAATCTGAAAACGATGCTTCCGGGCGACTTGCTCCAGTGGCTTAGCCTCGGGCAGAAAACTGGCACGCTGATGGTCTCGAACAAAGGTGTGCAAAAGAAGATCTTCTTCAGCAACGGCCGCGTGATCTCCTCGGCATCGAACGATCCGCGCGAGTACCTCGGGCAGTTCCTCATGAGTCACGGCTACATCACCGAGGAGGAGCTGATGAAGGCGATGGAGGTGCAGCAGCAGTCCCGCATCCTCCTCGGAAAAATCCTCGTCATGATCGACGTGATCAATGAAGAAGACCTGCAGCGCCTGATGCGTCTCAAGGCCGAGGAGGAGATCTACGACATCTTTCTCTGGAACGAAGGCGACTTCCAGTTCATCGACGACGAGTTGCCGCAGATGGAGATGATTCCGCTGCGCGTCGACGTCACCGGCTTGATCATGGAAGGAACGCGCCGCGTCGACGAATGGAACCGCATCCACACGCTGATCGCGCACGAGGCGCTCGTGCCCACGATGGTGAAAGAGATTCCGCCGGAAGAGCTCGAAGACGACGCGCAGCGAACGGTCATCAATGCGATCGACGGCCGCCGCTCGCTGGCCGAGTTGGTGCTGGAGAGCCGGTCGTCATCGTTCAACGTCGCATCGACCGTCTATCACTTCACGCGCGAAGGTTACGTGAAGCTCAACGATCCGACGGTGTTCGTAGCAAAGGCACCGGAGGAGATTGCGCCGTTCGAAGACTCGTCAGATGACGACGAAATCCTGTCGCTGATCGCGCGCGCGCAGCAATCGTTGCGGAATCGCGAATACGAAAAGGCGCAGCGTCTGCTCAAAGCGGCGGAGAATCTCGATCCCAGTCACCAGCGGGTGCGAAACGCGATCAAAGGCGCCGAGTCTGCCATCCTCGCCGATCTTCGCGGCCAGGGTCTGCACGATTCGAAAGTGCCGCGTGTGGCCAAGGCGCTGGAAGAAATTACGCAGATGAATTTCACTCCGAACGAAGGCTTCATGCTTTCCCGCATCAACGGCCAGTGGGACCTCGGCTCGCTGATCAAGATCTCGCCGATCCGGGAGCCGGACGCGATGCTGATCTTCTACAAGCTCTGGCGCGACGGAATCATCGCGCTCGACTAGTCGCGTCGCGGCACGACGCTTGCTCCGCGAGCTGGCGAGAG
>DATAMS010000460.1:0-3185 GCA_036260495.1 Thermoanaerobaculia bacterium | reverse complement strand
CTGGCGAACGTGTGGCTGGCGATCAAGGAGAACATCTGGACGTGGCCCACCGGCATCGCCAGCGTGCTGCTCTATCTCGTCGTTTTCTGGCGCTCGCACCTCTATCTGAATGCTGGTCTGCAACTGATCTACTTCGTGCTTTCGATTCACGGCTGGTACGAGTGGCTGCACGGCGGCGAGAACAAGACCGAGCTGAAGATCACGCGCGCGTCGTCGAAGATGTGGACGATTCTGATGTCGATCGGCGTCGTTCTCACGGTCGGATTTTTCTGGCTGTTGCGTGCAACGTCGCATGATGCGTCGCTGCCAATCTGGGATGCGGTGACGACGGCGTTCAGTATCGTCGGGCAATTCATGCTGAACACGAAGATCGTGGAGAACTGGCTGATCTGGGCGATCGTGGACGTGATTTACGTTTTCATGTTCATCGATCAGAAGTTGTATCTCACCGCCGGTCTCTACGCGTTCTTCGTCGTACTTTGCGTGAAAGGGCTTTTTGATTGGCGCCGCACCGCACACGCGACGGTCTGACCGTTTGCTTGATCGGTCCGGAGTGCACGGGCAAGACGACGCTTGCCCAGCAGCTCGCGGCGCATTTCGGCGCGCCGTGGGTTCCTGAGTTCGTGCGCGAGTACGCGTCGCGCGCGCGGCGACCGCTCACTGTTGCTGATGTCGAGCCGATCGCGAAGGGCGAAATTGCGCTGCTCGATGTGGCTGCCGCCGATGACGGGCTGCTGATTCTCGACACGGATCTATTCAGCACAGTTGTTTACAGCCGGCATTACTACGGAGCATGTCCGGAGTGGATCGTGGCCGAGGCGGTGATGCGGCAAGCGGATCTCTATTTGCTGACGGGGATTGATGTGCCGTGGTCGGGAGATGATGTTCGCGATTCCGCCGAGACGCGACCGATTTTGCATCGCGCATTTGCGTCGGCGCTGGATGCGCTCAATGCGCGTGTGGTGGAGATTAGCGGGTCGGTCGAGGATCGCTTTGCGGCGGCGGTTAAGGAGATTGGTCACGCGGAGACGCGGAGGCGCGGAGAGAGTTAACTGCTTTCTTCTTCGTGCCTTCGCGTGAAAAAGTTTACGCCGCCAGGTAATCCGTCCGGTCGATCACCAGCAGCAGCACGCAGCCGTCGTCGCTCACGATCTCGCCGTGATGTGTGCCGCCGTCGGCGTGGTGGAAGTCACCTTTGTTGAGGTAGGTCGAGCCGATGCGGCAGCTCCCGCTGATCACGAACGAGTCCTCGGGGCCGTGATGATCGTGTCCGCCGAGGTGGGCGCCGGGAGCGAAGGTCATGAGGACTGTGGCGGTGCCGCGATCCTCATCGATGGACAGCTCTTTCATCGTCACGCCCGGCACGAGGCGAAGCCAGCGGCCTTCCTTTTCGCGAACGGTCCGCGTGTTCTGCGGCGTGTCGCGCGCGGCGGCGAGGATGCGTGCGCGAAGCCCCACCGGCGGATCGACCGGCGTGATCGTTGAGCCAACGACGCTGTCGAGCAGGTCGAGATCTTCGATTGAAAGGGTTTCCGTCATTGTGTCCCTGCCGCTAACTGGCCTCGTAACTCTCTCATTCCAGCACACAACATACCGCGTACGTCAGCCTCCGAAAGGCTGTAAGCGTTTACAAGATCGTCCACTGTCATGCCGTACCAGGCGTCCTCGACGAGTTGGCGAGGAGTGGCCGCTTTTGGTACTACGGCTGCCGGCCGCTTTTGGGTTTGTCGGGCCAGAGCATGGTCCCGGGTAGCCCGGAAAAGCCAGGTCTCGGGATCGCGGATCGCGTCATTCTTGCTCAGCGCATCGAACGCGTCCGCCAGCGCGTCGGCGGCCGTATCGCGATCGCCGGTGATGCGAAGGGCAAGCGCATACAAGCGCGAGGCTTGACGGTCGTACAGGTCGGCGATGGCCTGGCGGTCAAACATGGGATGGGGCGAGTTTAGCTGATCCTTGCGGCGGGTGCCGGCCGTTGGGGCCGGGTGCCGGAACCAGGCGAAAAACCTTGTCACGCGGAGACGCGGAGGGCACGGAGGGTTTTCTCCGCATCTCCGCGCCTCCGCGTGAAACCGTTTCTCCGACCCCCGACTCCCAGCGAACGACTTACGATGACTTCATGAACTGGCTCATCAAGAACTTTCTTCGTGGCCTCATCATCGTCGTCCCGATCGCGCTGACGCTTTATCTGATCTACGAGGCGTTTACGCGCATCGACCGCCTCTTGAATCTGGCGACGCCGGGCGCAGGATTCGCGATCACGATTGTGGCCATCATCGCCATCGGCGCACTGGCGTCGAACTTCTTCGTGCGCAAGTTCCTCAATCTCACCGAAACCGTGTTCACGCGTGCGCCGCTGGTGCGGTTGATTTACGCATCGATCAAGGACCTGCTCGAAGCGTTCGTCGGCGACAAGAAGCGTTTCGATCAGCCAGTCACGGTGTTGGTGACCGAGGGGGTGCGAACGCTGGGATTCATCACCCAGGATGATCTCGAATTTCTCGGGCTTGCGGGCCAGGTCGCGGTCTATCTCCCGTTTTCTTACAGCATGGCTGGAACGCTGCTGCTCGTGCATCGCGATCGCGTGGAGCGTGTTGCCATCGACAGCGCCAGCATCATGGCGCTGGTCGTGTCGGGAGGCGTGTCGCGGGCGGTGAAAATGAATGGCGGACCCGTGGCCGGAGATTCGCGAACCGCGGCTGACTAGCTGAGGTCAGGTGCGTCTACTAATCCGCACCCAAACCGTTCGAATAATCATACCGGCGCGGGAGATTTCGTTCTTGTTGATTGGCGGAGAGAACGCGTAACCGTAGGCAGGTAAGCAGTTTCCGGACTTGCGGCGGCTCTTCTGGCATTTGGTCCATCGGTTGCGAATGAAGAGGCATTCACAAGGAGAAACCATTGCGCAAATTCGCAGTTGTGATGCTGAGTGTCGCTGTCCTCTTTGCCGTTTTGCCCGCTGATGCAAGCAACTTCCGGGTTGCGGATCAGGTGTATCTGCCGATTGCCGGCAGGGTCTCGGTGTTCCGCACCGACGTCTTCATTTCCAACCTATCGTCCGATCCCGTCACGGTGAAGGTCGTTCTTGCCTCTGGTCAGGATGGGACTCTGACGCCGAACCTGCCGAAGATCGCGCTCAAGCCATTTGAGCGGCGGGAAATGAAGGACTTTTTCCAGGCGGTCTTGGG
>DATAMS010000343.1:0-4366 GCA_036260495.1 Thermoanaerobaculia bacterium | reverse complement strand
CTAAGTTACCTCGTTGACACTCTCGCGACATACCGGCTGTTTGCGAAGCCACAATGGCGAGGTTTATGGCTTGAGGGCTCCGTTGAAATCGCGGCGCTGCTCAAGCGAGTCGGTCCGAGATTGGAAGTGCGACGCGCTGTATATCGCTCGGCGATCACTGCCGCAGAGCAAATAGGTCGCCTTACGGCACTGGCTACGCTCAAGGTGGCACGATCCGCGATTCTTGCTGTTGACGCCCCGATTGCGGCGCTTCGCGAGTACGTAACATCGGGAAAACGGCCACCAGAACCACGTGAGCGACTATGTCTTCAGGACGTAGTGCGCGATGCGATCCGCGATCTGACGCCTTTCGCGACGCTCAGGAAAGTTCGTATTGAGTTTGATGAATTAGGGCTCGTATACATCGAAGCAAAACGTGGCGCGGTGGGGCGTGCCATCGTTAATGTCCTTCACAACGCGATTAAATATAGCTGGCAACGCGAGAACGATCGTACTGCAATTCAGGTGGCGGTTCGCGCGGATCACCAATTCGCCATCGTGTCGGTTGAGAATTGGGGTGTTCCGATCCCGAAGGACGAAATCGAGACGGGTTTGGTTTTTGAGTTAGGCTATCGGGGTCGGTTGGCGTCCGATGGAGGTCGCGTCGGAACGGGTGTCGGCCTGAGCGATTCGCTTCGCGTCGCGCATGATCACGACGGCTCCCTCGAAATTCAAAGCAAACCGGCGCAAGCCCAACAATCGCAGACTGACTATCATCAACCGTTTGTCACGATTGTTTCTCTACGTCTCGCGCTAAGGCCACACGTCGCTGCGGAGGAGTGGTGAAGCGAAGAGTGCTGTGGGTCGAAGACAGCGCGTTTGGAGAAAACGGTGCGTTGCTTACGCCCGTTGTATTAAGTGGAAGATACGACATAAGGACGGCCGTTACTGCAACGGCAGGGTTAATGGAGCTTACACGACTGGAATTCGACGCCGTAATCGTTGATATCAGGATACTGCCGGGTAGCGATCCGCGCTGGATTGACGAATACAGCAATAAGGGCAGGAGCAGCAAGGCTGCACGTCTTGGGCTTCGTCTGTTGGAAGTAGTACTTGGGGAGCCCGGCGTTGCGTGGAGCAACGAAAAGGTGCCGGACGAGGCCCGCGACCCATTGAAATATGGTGTACTAACCGTCGAAGCGAAGGAGAGCCTTAGTGCCGACTTAGATCGTTTGGGAGTTATAGCCTATCGCAACAAACATGCAGCAGCCAGCGCGAGGCTTCTGCTCGAATTGATCGACGAGGTCGTAGCGTTCAAAGGAAAACGTTAGGTGTCGTACGATCACGCCCTCATCTACGTTCAGATTCTTCTGACGGTATTATTGTTTGCGCTCGGAATTCCTGCGCTGGTCATCGAACCGTCGGTCGAGTACCGGATTCGCCACATCCTTCATAAGCATCTGCCGTTTCGCGTCGTCACCGGCCTCTTGGTTGCGACAGTTGTGGTTCTCGTCAGTCTGCTGATTGTGCCACCGACAGATCAGGTCGTTCAGCCAACGGAATCGCAGGAGAAAGTGCCCTCGTTGAGCGACCCGACGCTGCTATCACGAACGAGCGGTTGGTATAGGCTGGCGAGTGTCGTTGAGATTCCGAAGGTCACCCTTGAAGTGGCGGTCAGAATTGCAACCGCGATACTGATCTTGGGTTTCGCGTTAATTTGGTGGAGAATGAGCCGTCGCGACATTGCCACTGCTCTAGTCAAGCGAGTAGAAAATGGACTGATCCGAACCCTTCGTCGGCACGGCTACTACGCCGATGAGCACCTTTATGATCTGTTGACTATCGGCATCCATGCCAGCGCCGGACACGAGAAGCAGATCGTAATTCGGGCATTGGCCGCGGTCGCGCGTGTTATCCAACGTTCTCCGCGATACGGCGGCGCGGAATGCGGCAGCCTCATTCACGGCCTCTTGGATCTTGTCAAGACGCTGGAGCGCCAAGGCGACGAGAACAACGTCATTGACTGCGTCGAGGAACTTCGAGCGATCTGGTGGCGGCTTGAGGAGTGTGGTTTTCAGAACGAGTCAGACGGGATGGCGGTTGTTGAGGTGGCGTGCCTGCTCGGAGAGTTCGCCGTGGCGATCAGTTCCGATGCGGCGGCAATTCAGGCGCTCAACGTCGTCGATCACGTGGCGGAGCTACCGTTTCGTGTCGGTCGCCTTGCTGTTGCGGCGGGTCGTTTTCGAGTTTCAGTGATGTGCCTGAGCCAGCTCGAAGCGATCGCCGAGCGAGACAACAAGGCGCCGAAGGAACTCGTTGCCTTGATTGCGCACTTCAACAATGCGGGTGAATCTGCGCAGAGTAGGGCGAGCCATGCCGCATCGCTACTAACGCGCGAGGTGGTCGAGCGGGTGGCCGCCGCGTATTACGAAATAGGTGAATTTGCGACAGCAGACCAAGTTCGAGCGATGCGTCCGCCGCTCCACCGGCCAGCGCGACATTCTGTGGAGTAGCGCTCGGGGTCGGAGTCTAGTGAGAATCTGTTCTGTCTAACGTCGTTGGACGCCGGTTGACCTTGCACTCGTCCTCGGCGGTCGAAACGGACATTCTGTTGTGAAGTTCGGGTGTCCATCGGGTGTCCATGCTGACGGCTGACGGACCCTTCCGGAGGCTTCCGGATGCTCACGGACGACGTTTTGCTCTCATGCGCCAGAGAGCCGGAGGTAGCCGGGAGGCATCGACGTGCTTCCCAAGCTCTTGGTCGCGAGTTCGAATCTCGTCGCCCGCTCCAGAGATCCTTGCGGCCGCGCGTGCTGATCACCGGCGTTCCGCGGTCTCCGCGAGAAAGCGCTACTTCCACGCGATGCGGAAGTCCTTGATCTCGTATTCGATACTTCCTTTCGCGAGCGTGCTCGAGGTAAACCCCCCTCTCCCGAGATCGTTCACGACGTCGAAATGGAGCAGGAGCGAATAGGCGTCCTCTTTGCCGTCTGTGTTCTTCAGAACCACGTCAACAGTGAACCGCCGGCGATCTTCGCTGTGTGCGCCCGTAAATTGCGCCCAGAGACTGTGATTCCAATCGGTGCCGTACAGCGGAGTCGCCTCGTCCGGCTCACCGTCGCGCTTCCGCAACAAGTCGACCTTCCCGCGTGGAGACATACGCATTGTCGCGTCTGCTCCTCCTCTGCTTGGCCACACATTCTCCAGGAGTTTCAAAGACATCTTCATATCCCAGGTGAACAGTAGCTTCGCCTCGGGGCCGTTGTAGCGGAAGAGGGCAAAAATCAGGTCGTATCCGACCGGGCCGCCCTGCGGGAAGTTGTACGCCATGTGGGCTTCGAGCGTCCCTTTCGCGAGCAGCCGGTACGGCGTTTGGTCCGCACGGATTGCGTGGATCCCGTGTTTTTCGTCGTTGCGGAGTCCAATGCGGTTCTGGTTGTTATCCGTCGTTTGCCCGAACGGGGGTTTTGAGACCAAGCCGTCGCCGGATACGTCTGCGCCTTGCAGGAAACGCATGTCGCAGAAATCGGCAATGATCACGCGGTTCTCACCACCTTTGTCGACCTCCTCCAGAGTGTCGAGGTCATACCAGCGCGCGACGACTCCTCCAAAATCGGAAGTGAGCGGCCTGTCCATTGGGGGCTGCCAGGCCGACCACGGCAGGAAATAGTGAATCGCTCGGAATCCACTCTTCGACTTCTCACGCAATTTCGCGGTTTGCCTGTCGGAGCTCACTTCCCATTCGATGGGAGCATCTGCCCTGGCCAGCGGACCGATTTCGGTGCCCTTCGAGCTGCCCCAGGGCGGCATCGAAAGGGTGCGCTCTCGATCGGCCTCGGTGTCGGCGATGCGACCGTAAACCGTACCGTGGATTCCGGCGACCGTCGCGGGCTCGGAGCCCACCGCAGCGTAAACGAGGGTTCGCAACACATTCGCGCGGCGGGCGATCTTCACGATCACAGGGGCTGGCGTCGTCGGCGCTGGAGAGCCGAGGAACCTCGTGGGCTTGTCCGTGAAAATCGCCATGACGATCTCGTCGGCGCACTGCACGAACAGATCGGCCTCCTTCTTGAAGTGCGGTGAAACCTGAGCCAAAAAGTCCTTCGTGATGCTTCTCGCCTTCGCCTCGTCGCGGACATCCCAACACATCGCGGCGGCGACGAGGCCGAGACCTTTGAACTGAATCTCCACAAGCTGTTGGAAATATGCTTCCAGCGCCAGGTACGTGCTCAACGCCCGCGATGCGTTGTTTCCACGATTTGCCGAGATCAGATGATCGGTGAAAGCCTTGAGGAGGGGCGTCTCTCGCAACGTTGACGTCTCCCCGGCGATCTGGGCGATCCTTACAACGTGCCGTTCGATATCCCAGGTGCCGAGGACGTTGTCG
>DATAMS010000313.1:0-3679 GCA_036260495.1 Thermoanaerobaculia bacterium | reverse complement strand
CCCCTCGGCGTTCTTGTGGAGATAGACCCCGGGCCGGTCAGGCATTTCTTTCAGCCGGATTTTCAGCCGGTCAAGGCGTTCGGACATGTGCAGAAGTGGAACAGGTTGAGGGACGATTGTCATCCCGGCGCCGATGGTCATTTCACTGACTGGTCAAGTAGTTGACGAGTCAGCGCGAACGTCTCGTCCGCGGCGGCGAGGCGTCTCGCCTCGGCGTTGGGACTCGATGGCTGATCGTCACTTCCCGGATCACCGGGTAATCCCCACACCACCGCCGGGCGAGACGCCCACCGGCCGCGGGCGAGACGCCCACACTCCTTAAGAAAGTCGCCCGAGGAATCGCCCCGCTGCTTCGCGAAACTCTGCCGTCCACTCGTGGCCGCCTTCGAATACACATGTCTCGATCGTCGTCAGCGTACCGAGGACACGAAGATCGTTCTGCAACTTGGCATCGGTGTACCACTCCTCGCGTATCCCGCGTCCGATCAGCACCGGCGGCAGGGTCGGATGCGAAGCGGCAACCTCCGGAGGCATGTCGCCCCCGAGCGCGATGAGTCCTGTGGCGGCCGAGCGAGCGGCGGCGCGATACGCCATGGCCACGCCTTGTGAGAATCCGAGAAACACGAGTTGCTGCGGTTGCGGAAACTGATCGACGACGCTGCGAACGTAGGCAATGTTGTCGTCGATGGCCAGCTCGCGGTCCTGGCTGGTCATCCACGACGCCACGATTGCTCCTGTCCGATGCATATAGAAAAGATGAAGAGCCTGCACGGCCACGGTCGTCCAGCGTTCGATCCCGGGGATCTGCTGCAACTCAGCGTTGTGTACCTCAGCGTTCTCGCCGTAGCCGTGAAAGCCGATGAGCAGATGTTCGGCCGGTCCACGCCGCGCGATGTAGCGTCCATGAACGGTTGCCGGAATCGTGTGGACTTCGAGGTTGGTCATTCGCGAATCGTAGCTACAATGCGCCCCGCGTGTCGCGCCTCACTCTGGTCGTCCCCTGCTACAACGAAGAGCGACGGCTCGATGTCGAAGCGTTTCGTCAGCTCTCGGTCCCCGGCCACGACGTCGATTTCCTCTTCGTCAACGACGGTAGCCGCGATGGAACGCTGCGTCTTTTGCAGACTCTCCGCGACACCGATCCGCGGCGTTTCGCCGTCCTCGACCTCGAGAAAAACAGCGGCAAAGCGGAGGCGGTGCGGCGCGGGTTTTTGGCCGCGATGGAAAAAGGGCCGGACTACGCCGGCTTCTGGGACGCCGACCTCGCCACTCCCCTCGCCGAGCTTCCCGGATTTCTCGACATCCTCACCAGCCGCCCGTCAATCCACCTCGTCATGGGCGCCCGCGTGCGTCTCCTCGGGCGCGAGATCAGCCGCCGCCCTGCCCGCCATTACTTCGGCCGCGTCGGTGCGACGCTCATCTCATCGAGCCTCGGTCTGGCGGTCTACGACACGCAATGCGGCGCGAAAATCTTTCGCAACAGCGACACATTGCGCGACGTCTTCTCCAAACCGTTTATCTCTCGCTGGATCTTTGACGTCGAGATCATCGCCCGCTACATCGTCCGTTGGGGCCGCGATGCCGTGGCTACTTCTGTCTACGAGCTACCGGTCATGCGCTGGCACGACGTCACCGGCTCGAACGTGAAATCGCACGACTTCCTGCGCGCGCTGGCCGATCTCTGGAAGATCCGGCGGGCGTACCGGAAGCAGGAACCAGAGAGGCACTGACTGCGAAGAACCATGCAGTCGTCACCGCCAGAGCGACTCGTCAATGACACGTTGTGAGGCGACCGTTGCCTCAACCTGGGCGAGGTCCTCGGGCGTCCACGTGGCATAACGCGCCAGCCGTTCGCGACGAGCATCCGAGCCGACGGCTTGGCGGAGAATCTCGAGCACCATAGTGTTCACGCTCCGGCCATGACGCTTGCTCAGGCGACGAAGTTTTCCGGCAACATCTTCCGGAACGCCTCGGATCGTCATCTGCTTTGACATGCCTGCATGTTAGCACGGTTGTGCCTGCACTCTGAGGAGTGGTGCGACTACGGCAGCGCGATCGACTCCGTTCCTACGTTGAAGAACGAATCGACGGCGCGGACGATCACGAACTTACCGGCGGCGGCGCTTCGTTTGATTCGGTAGGTCTCGTTCGGAGAGTCGCCGATGCCGTCGACCGGCGTGAGGCGGATCCACTTTTCGGCGTCGGCCGAGTACTCGACCTTCCCGATCGGTGAGCGCTTGTCCGTCACGTGGATGACGACCTCGTCGCCTTCGTTCGTTGCCGTGATTGAGGGCGGCGTGTTGTCGACCACGAGTTGGATGCCTTCCTTGACGTCGGTGTAAGGACTGTCGGGATTGTCCTGCGCGTCGGTCACGGAGAGGCGCAGTTCGTAGTTGCCGTCAGGCAGTTGCGAGGTATCGAAGTTCAGCGATGACTCCTCGAAGTTCTCGCGCAGGCGAAGCCATTTCTCGCTTCCCACTTTGCGGAATGAGAGCGTGTAGCGAAGCGCGTCGCCGTTGTCGTCGTGCGCGCGCCAGGTCACGGTGCGGAAGCCGCGGCGATAGACCTTCTTGCCCTGCTCGTTCCGGTCTCGTGGCGTGTCGAGGCTGGTGAAGATGCCGTACTCGTCGGGATTGGTGGCCTCGACGACCTGCGGCGATTGCGGGTAGCTGCCGGTGATGTAGACGACCGCCGGATCCTGCACGACGACCGTGTCGATGACTGGCGCGACGTTGCGATTCATGAACGCGAGCGTGACCTCGTCGACTGAAACGTTGGCCGCGGGTTTCGGCATCGTCAACTTCCACTGCACGTAGCGTCCAGCGGGAACATCGACCGGACCGTCAGTGGCGGTCGATGCGGCGCTCCATCCACTCCAGGTCGCGTCAGGTGTGCGCGTGTTGCCGGAGCGGAAGGCGATGGCGATGTGACCTTCGCCGAGGTTGTCGCCGTCAATGCGGTAGTGGCCGAAGCGGGAGAAGCGCTCGACATCCTTCGCCGCGGAGCGGAACTCCGCTTTCGACGATGGTCCACTTTCCATCCGGTAGACCGCCCCGCTGTTCGTCGTTGTGATCAGAGTCTGGCCGGCGACCGTCGAGATCGAGACGACCTGCTTGTCGGGAACACTGCCGACTAGCGAAACCTCGCCATCATTCAACTGGTAGATGCGGCCTTGCGGGCCGGTGGCGAGAAGGATCGATCCGTTCGGACCGCCGGTGATGCTGTACGCCATCTCGTGCTCGAACTTGCGAACGAGCTCCACGAAACCGTCGGGATTGATTTTGTAGATTTCGCCGCTGCCAGCGGAGCCGGCCGAGGAATCATCGATGCCGATGCTGACTTCGACGCTACCGGTTGGCTCTTCCTTTTTCTGTTCGCCGGATGACGCGCTCGCGGACGTTGACGACGCGGCCGCCGTCGTCGTTGCGGGCTTGGCCGGAGCAGCTTTCACCGGCGCGGCCGAGGGCAACACGTTGCTTGCTGCCGACGCCCAGCCGATGCCGTTTGCATCGACATAAATCGAGGAGATCTCAGACAGCGGCGAGTCGTACAGCGCGTGTGCGCCGCCGTCGGGACGGATCTCGTAGATGCGTCCTTTCGCCGAGCCGCCAGCCAGAAGAGTCCCATCTTTTCTCACCGCGAGACAACGAAGATGCGTCTCCGGCGAGTCGAAGAGAAC
>DATAMS010000276.1:0-8014 GCA_036260495.1 Thermoanaerobaculia bacterium | reverse complement strand
CTAATCACTCACCCGCTAATCCACTAATCACGAATCGACTGCTTTCTACTTCCCCGCCGACCGAATCGAGACCACCGACCACAGCCCGTTCTTGCTGTGCAGCGTAATGTAAAGCTCGCGCGTTTCCGGTTTGCCGGCGTTCTGGATCGTCCAGGTTCCGGTGATGTGGTACTGCGCTTCGGCGCTGACCTTCTTCGCGTTTTGCTGTTCGAATGCCGAGGGGTGGACTTTGCCGAAGAGGCCATCGAGGAGATAGGCAGCCTGGTCGCGGCCGAAGAAACCGTTCTGCTCGATGAGGCCGGGGAACTGGAGCATCACCTGATCGCCCGCGGCCATGCCGGCCACGATCGCCTGCGGATCGCCGCTGCCGAATCCGCGCGTCAGGTTCGAGAGCGCCACGTCGAGATCGCGGTACTGCGCCGATGCGACGAGCGGCACGAACAGAAGCAGCAATGCCATCCTTATCGAGAGTCTCATGGTGTTCTCCAATGCCTGCTGTAACGGTGCGTGGCAGGTCATTATTCTAACAGATTCAATAAGTTAGCCGCAGCCATCAAGGGTCAGCATGTCCTCGCCGCGGGACACGATGCCGCGTTCCGCGGCGGTGTTGAGGAAGTCGTCCGGCAGCGGCGCTTCGACCCGAAGTGGCTCATTCGTCAGCGGATGCGTCATCGAAAGCTCCCGCGCGTGCAGCATTGGCCGGACGTCGTTGCGCTGTCCGTACAGCCAGTCGCCGATGAGCGGATGACCGATCGCGGCGAGGTGGACGCGGATCTGGTGTGTGCGGCCGGTGAGTAGATCGATGGCGGCGAGCGAGCCGGTTTTCGTCGATCGAACGGGCGTAACGATGGTGATGGCGCGCTTGCCGCCTTCGCCGGGTCCGAACGAGCCCGTACCAAACGAAATAGGCCCGATGCGAATCAGCGGCGCATCGATTGTCTGCCGCTCGCCGAGCTCGCCTTCGCAGAGCGCGAGGTAGCGCTTGCGGATGCGTTTTCCTTCGAACTGCCGCGTGAGGTTGGCGTTGATCGACGCGAGCTTGGAGAAGAACATCACGCCGCTCGTTCCGCGATCGAGGCGCTGCATGAGAAAGATGGTGCCCGCGTACGCCGCTGCGATCTCGACCAGCACCGGCTCCTCAGCGTCATACCCACGCTGCACGACGATGCCGGCAGGTTTGTTGACGAAGAGTAGGGCGTCATCTTCGTAGAGGATTTCAAGCATGGAGTCTTCGGGGTCTCGCGGTTAGGCGTTCTCGGGGTTGCGGCGTTGCGAGGTTGAGAATTGCTTTGTTGCGACGCACAAACTACACCCTCGCCGCGAGAGACCGCGAGACCGCGTCAGTACAGCAGGAACTCTTCGCGCGCTTCCTCGAACTCGCGCAACGGTTCCTTCCACCCGGCGACCCAATCCTCGATGTTGCCGCCGCTTTCCACCAGCTCGCGGTAACGCGCGCTGCCGGCGAGAAGGTCGATGGCCAGGCGATCGGAGACGAACTCGTACGTCTCGCGGCGCCAATCGAATTGCTCGGGATCGATGTCGCGTGCGACTTTCACGCACCAGAGTCCCGTGCGGAACGGCTCGAAGATGTCCCGGTTCGTGACGTGAAGCTCGACGCCGCCGCAGACTTTGCCCGCGTGCTTCTGGAACGTAGGCATGAAGTAGTGCGGACGGAAGCGAACTCCGGGCAAATTGACGGCGTTGAGTTTCTCCGCCAGTCGGAACGGCTCCAGCCACGGCGCGCCGAAAAGCTCGAACGGATGCGTGGTGCCGCGCCCTTCGCTCAGGTTCGTTCCTTCGATCAGACACATGCCCGGATAGACGGTAGCCGTGCCGACGGTCGGCATGTTCGGCGACGGGATCACCCACGGCAGTCCAGTTTGGTCGAACCACATCGAGCGCTGCCAGCCGCGCATCGGAACGACGACCAGATCGCAATCAAGTTTGAAGACTTTGTTGAAGTACTGCGCCAGCTCGCCCGCGGTCATGCCGTGCCGCGTTGGCAGCGCGAACATCCCGACGAAGCTGGAGTATTTGTCTTCGCGAATGTTCCCTTCGAGATGAACGCCGTCGATCGGATTGGGACGATCGAGCACGATGACCTGCACGCCTGCTTTCCCCGCTTCGCGCATGCAGAGCGCCATCGTGTAGATAAATGTGTAGTAGCGCGCGCCGATATCCTGCAGATCGATGACGAGCGCGTCCAGTCCACGCAGCAGCTCTGGCCGAGGGGCAAGATCGTTCTCACTGGCGCCGTAGAGCGAGTAGACGGTGAGGCCGGTCATCGGATCGACGGAGTGACCGACGTGGGCCATGTCCTGCGCTTCGCCCCAGATGCCGTGCTCGGGACCGAAGAGCGTGGTCAGTTTCCAGCCGGTGCCGCGATGCAGCAAATCGACAACGTGACGCAGATCGCCGGTGACGCCGCTTTGGTTCGTGACGAGACCGATCTTCTTGCCGGCGATCGGCCGCGGATCATCAAGAAGTACTTCCAGTCCAGGTTGGACGTTTTTCAATGTTCTGTTTTCCCTTCGAGCAGTTGCAGCGCGTGCGGGATGAGGTGCAGGATCGCCTGCAGGTTCTCCCTCGCGCCGCTCTCGCTTCCCGGTAAGTTCACGATGAGTGCCGATCCGCGCGTGGCCGCTTGCGCACGCGAAAGCGGCGCCATGGCCGTTTTCTGAAGTGACGCCGCGCGCATGAGCTCCCCAAATCCCGGAATCACTTTCTCGCAAACCCACATCGTCGCCTCGAGCGTCACATCGCGCGCCGCGATTCCGGTGCCGCCTGTGGTGACGACGAGCCGGATCCCATCACCGGTCGCCGCCTCGATCGCGCCGGCAATGCCTTCGATGTCATCCGGCACGACGACGATCGAATCGACGTCGTATCCGCTCGCAGTCAGCAGCTCGCGAACGGCCGGCCCGGAGCGGTCAACACGCTCGCCGCGCGAAGCAGCATCGGAGCAGGTGATGACGCGGGCACGAATCATTCGCGCGGATTCTATGCCGCCGAGGTTCGTCGGGAAGACATTGCAACCGGTCGCGGCGTTTCATGCCGCGGATCACCTGACAACCTGACAACCGGCAACGCGCGAAGCGCAACCAACCGACAACGCGGCGCCACCGGCGGCAGCTATTTCTCCATCTTCACATCAAGCCGCGCGATCTCCAGTTTTGCGTCGTCAGCGACGGTAATCACGAACTGCTGATCTTTGTAGCCGGGTGCGCTGAGGTGGATCGTGTAGCTGCCGGGGGCGGGGAAGTCGTAGACCTCGTCCATCGTGCTGAATTGCTTGGCCTGACCGATGACGAGATCATTGACGGTCACCATCGCCTCGGCGGGAGTGACGTTCGTCATCATTCCGCGGCGCGCCCAGATGCGGACGGTCGACGTGATGCCGTGACCGGTGCCGGTGATCTCGGCGCGGGCGTTGCCGGTGACCGCTTCACGCGCGGCGGGTGTGTTGTCGGCATCGCCGGGAAAAATGAGCGACGCGCCCGGCTCGGGCTCGCCCGGCGGTCCTGAGCCACCTGACGCCGGGCGCATCGGATGCCGCTTTACGATCACGTTCGTCAGCGGTGGATTGCGGTACCGAATGCCGGTATAGACCGCGAGCGCGGCCATCGCCACGAGGACCACGCCGATCAGCGCCGGAACCCACGGCGGCATCAGTGGCGGCTCGTCAGGTGCCGGCCGCTTGCGACGCTCGCCGTCAAGCTCAGCGTTACGCGGATCAGATGCCGGCGCGTGCGGCTCTTCGGTCATTCTTTTTCCGCCGGCTCCGGAGCGATCTCTTCGTCTTCGGTGATCTCGGCCGTGCCCTCGTCGGTGACGATCGTATCGGCGTCGTCTTCCAACCGGTCGAAGTCCGCCTCTCGCTGGCGGAGCAGCTCCTGTGCGCGTGCTTCGTCTTCGGATCGGACGTAGATTCTGATGTCGCCCATAGTCCCGAAGTTGATCGGCTCCATGCTGAACTTCACGTTCTCGATCTGGGCCGGGATTCCTTCGGCATCGAGAAATCCCTTGATGATGCGCGCCCGGTCATCCACTCCCGTGCTGGCGATCTCGACCCACGTCGTGCCATCGGGATCACTTTGAACCGATTGGTACGGCAGCTCATCGACGAGAGCGGTGTGGTCCTTGGGGCACTCCTTCTGATCGTCCGGCCATTCTTGCTTGCATGTTGGGCAGTAAGGCATCGTGTTCTCCTCGGTCGTTTTTCAGGGAATGAGCGAGACCTTACCGCTCTGTTCCGTCATCGTTCCAATCGTTGCATAGAACAGGCCGCCTTGACGCATGCGTGCCTCGAACGCGGCGAGCTTTTCCGACGGTACCGCCAGCAGCAATCCTCCGCTCGTTTGCGCGTCACACATCAGCGTGAATTCCGATTCCGGAACGCGGACATCGATGCGATGCCGGAACGTCTCGACGTTGCGAAGCGTCCCGGCCGGACGAAAGCCGCGCGCAAGCGACTCGCGCACGTTCGGCAGCACGGGCACTGCGCTGGCGCGAATCTCCGCACCGGCGCCGGAGCCATCGCACATTTCGAGCAGATGTCCGATCAGGCCGTAGCCGGTGACGTCGGTTGCGGCATTGACGCCGATATCGATCATCGCAACCGCGGCATCGCGATTGAGCATCATCATCCACTGAATCGCTTCGTCGAGCGACGGAGCCGTTGCCTTGCGGAAACGGCGCGCACTCAGCGCACGGAACGCGCTGATCAAAATCCCGTTGCCGATTGGCTTCGTCAGGACGATTGCGTCGCCAGCCTTCGCCGTCGAATTGCGAACCAGCTTCGACACGCTGACGATGCCGGTGACGGCCAGACCGTACTTCGGCACGTCGTCGATGATCGTGTGGCCGCCGGCGATCGGGAAACCGGCCTCCGCCGCTTTCTCGGAGCCGCCGCGAAGAATCTCCTGCAGCATCTCGAGCGGGAGAACATCGGTGGGAAACGCGGCGATGGCAAGACCCAGGATCGGAGTTGCGCCCATCGCGTAAATGTCGGAGACCGCGTTTGCCGCAGCGATGGCGCCGAAGATGTAGGGATCATCGACGATCGGCGTGAAGAAATCGACCGTTTGTGCGATGGCTTGATCGCCGGCGATGCGCACGACGGCCGCGTCATCGTTCGTGCCGTAACCGACGACAAGATCCCCCAGCCCTTCGTGGGAAGGGAGTTTCGCGAGCACGGAGCGCAGGTCATCCTGACCCAGCTTGCAGGCTCAGCCACCGGTCGTCGCGAACGACGAGAGCGGCGGATACGACTTGATTTTCCGCTTCACGGAATGAATGGTATCCCCCAAACGCACTAACGGAGCCTTTCGGCTCCGTTGTGGTACATCGTAGGCTTGGACCGCTGCGACCAGTTGGTGGGATTCAAGGAAGCTAGGTGATTAATCGTCCAAAATCGGTCCAATAGTCAAGGAGGGGGTCCGCAGCGGCCACTAGACGCGGGCAATCAGGATGGGACCCGCGTGGCGGTTTCGTATCTGTCGAAACCATTTTCATCGTGCCCTACCATCTGCACGGGGCCTGCCAAGACAAATAAATCACGGTCTGCGGAATGTGTGCGAGAACACGCGATTCTTCTTGCCACCTGCAAAGAATTGAAAAAAAGAATGTTACGTCGCAGCGCACACCATCACGTGACGCGATGATGAAGCAAAAGAAGCGAGGAAATACTTGCACCTGCCCCGCACCCGTGCGCAAAATTTTCCGGGGCTTGGCGGCAAGCACTACGCAAGCAGTCCATTCAGGTCCGCGAGCAGCCTCTCCAGATCCAATCGGTACCCCTCCGCGACCTCGGCCAACGTCTCTTCCGACGCCGACGAACAGCCGTTGCAACCGCCGATCTGGTAAGCCGCGAAGACCCATCGCGCAGACGGATGAAGCGCCAGCGCGGCATCGACGGTCATCACGGCTGTGAACTCTTCCGGCACGATCCCGCAATTCTACGCAGTTAGAATGCCGGACGATGATGAAAGTCCGGCTCCTCCATTTTGCCGTCCTGCGCGAGATCGCCGGCAGGGACGAGGAGATCCTGCAACTTGCCGAGGGGACGCGGGCGGCTGATGTGTGGCAGCGGTTGCGCGATGAGCATGCGGCGCTCCGCGACTACGCCACGCCTCCGCTGATCGCGATCAATGAGAATTACGCCGGACCCGACGAGATCCTTCGCGACGGCGACGAATTGGTCTTCATCCCGCCGGTGGCCGGCGGCTGAAGTCACGGTTCGGTGAACGTCTTTCGTCGCGACCTCGCTGACCGGCGCCGGCGCTTCAATCCGTCAGTTGTTTCATCAACTCGTTGATCTGCTCGTACACGCCTCGAACAGACTGCTCGACGGTCGTGAAGCCTTTCGACTCGCGGGTGCGCTCGTCGTGAAGCATATCCAGGATCATGTCGCTGGCGAAGAGCATGTCCGCCAATTTGTCGACGACACGCTCCTGCAGCGGCATCCTCAGATCGTGGAAGGGGTCGGAGATTTGGGTGAACATTTCTCGCACTCTATCTAGGAGTGATTTATCTACCGATGTCCCTACCCTCTTTTTCGTAACATTCTCAATTTTCCGGAACTAGTCACCAATGCGAGTCACTTTGACGGCTCGTCGTGTGCGATATGGTACGGGGTTGCCGCGTCCACCCGGACAGCCGCGCAACACTTCAAATCAAAACCAGGAGATCAGACATGGATCGACCGCGTTGGTACCTCGCCGTTGCAGCGTTGGCAGCCCTTCCGCTCATCGGCGCCACGAGCAGCAATTCGAAAAAGACGGTTCCGGACGGCGCTCCGGCTCCGGTCGCGAGCGGGATGGCCATGCTGAGCGCGAAGGCTCTGGCTGCGCACGATCAATTTCTGGCAAGTGACCTGCTCGAAGGCCGCGGACCGGGAACGCGTGGCGACGAGATCGCCGAGCAATACATCGCCGCTCAATTCGAGTCGTACGGCTTGCAACCTGCCGGCGACAACGGCACCTACTACCAGAACGTCCCGCTCCTCGGAATCGCCACCGATCGCGACAAATCCGCGCTCACCTTCACGAAAAACGGCACTCCGATCGGCGGCCCGCTCAAGTTCGGCGATCAGATCGTCGGACAGAATCAAACGCAGAGCGAAACCGAAACCATCGACTCCGATCTCATCTTCGTCGGTCACGGCGTCGTCGCTCCCGAATACAAATGGGACGATTACAAAGGCCTCGACACGCGCGGCAAGACGCTGGTTATGCTCGTCGACGACCCGCCCGCAAGCGCCTCGGAGCCCGATCTCTTCAAAGGAAAAGCGCGCACCTACTACGGCCGGTGGACCTACAAATACGAGATCGGGACCTCGAAAAACGCGGCGGGCGTCATCCTGATTCACACCACGCCGGCCGCCGGCTACGGCTGGAACGTCGTCTCGAACTCATGGGGCGGCGAGAACTCGTTCATGAAGAACAAGCCCGGCGCTCCGGCACTGCAATTCGCCGGCTGGATGACTGAGCAGGTGGCGCGCGATGTGTTCAAAGCCGCCGGCAAAGATCTCGATGCACTAACGCAGGCCGCGTCGTCGCGTGATTTCCAGCCTGTGCCGCTCGGCGTGAAGCTCTCCGGCAACGTTGCCAGCAAGCTGCGCTCATTCAACACCACGAACGTCGTGGCCAAGTTGATGGGGAGCGACCCAAAGCTGCGCGATGAAGCGATTCTCTACTCCGCCCATCACGACCACCTCGGCATCGGACCCGCCGACAAGAGCGGCGACACGATCTACAACGGCGCGCTCGACAACGCATCCGGTTGCGCCATCCTGTTGGAGATGGCGCGCGTCTGGTCGCGCATGCCGGCACCGAAACGATCGGTCTACTTTGCTGCCGTCGCCGCCGAAGAGCAGGGTCTTCTCGGATCGGCATTCCTCGGCCAGAATCCGCCGCTTCCATCCGGCCGCATCGCCCTCGGAATGAATTACGACATGATTCCGGAGCTTGGCCGCGTGCGCGACGTGAACATGAACGGCATCGAACGGACCACG
>DATAMS010000264.1:0-6201 GCA_036260495.1 Thermoanaerobaculia bacterium | reverse complement strand
CGCGGCGCGTCTCTTCAGGAATCCGGCCGGTGAAAAAAGCCGGCACGAGATAGTGCTGCACGGGCTCGCCAACGGTGTTGCACGGGATCGGATCGACTGCGCTGGCGATGAAATTGATGCCCACCGACAGCAAAAGAGCGGCGACCCACATCGCTCGGACCGGCCGCGGAGCGCGATCGTATCCGGCCATCATCAGGATACCGAGCAGCGGGATGATTGGCAGCAGGTAGCGAGGGCCGAACGCGCAGCCGCCGGGCCAGCCATTGAAACTGACGTTCACGAGAAAGAACAATCCCGTGATGGCAAGGATCGTTCTCCGCAGCATCAGGTCGCGGCCGCGAGTCAGGTACGCCGCGCCAATCGCGGCGAACAGCAGTACCGGGGAAACGAAAAACAATCCGCGGTATGGAGAGAATGAGATGCCGTACAGCGCTCCCAGGTCGGGGATGGTCAAAAAGCCAAGAAGCAGACCTTTCTCCGTGAAACCTGGACTGGCCTGGAGCGCAGTTCGAAACGGCGATCCGAAGCAGTGCAGTTGATAGATCCCCAGAAGCACAGCGAATGGAACGGCACCGATGACGAGCCGCAACGCATCACGGCGTGAGCGCTTTATCGCCGCGAACGCGAGGATGAGCGCGGCCGCGCCGCAGACGTAAAAGCAGGCCGTGGCCATCCCGGCTGCCGCTCCCGCCAGCATCGGCCGCTCCTCGAACAGGATGACGGCGATCAACAGAAAGAGGGCGGCAGCGACGTGGGCAAACAGTACGGTCGAATAAGGGAAAACGATCGTCCCGAATGCGATTCCGGTCGCCACCCACAAGGCCGCCGCCGGCGAGGCTCCCATCCGCCGGCGTCCGTGAAGATAGAGCAGCGGAGCGATGAGCGCGCCGCACAGACCGCAGCTCATCGCCGTGACGAGCCACGCATTGAAGCGCGTGAGGTCGCCGGCCGGAAAGTGCCAATGTTTCTCCACGGCGAAGACGACGGCGTAGGGAAGTACCGCGATGAAGGAAACGCCGGGAGGTTTATTGATGTAGATGTGACCCGACGAGCCCGGCGAGATGTCGGCGGTATTCGACTCGTAGCCGTCGATGAACAGCGTCCCGCGCTCGACGAGCGCGCGAGTCATGTCGAAATGGGCGTCCTGATTCCAGCCCGTGCCGCCGTGAAACCAGCCGAAGGTCACGGCTCCCAGCAGGAACAAGCCAAGGGCGATACACCGATCGAGCCGGCTCACGGCAGAGGAAGTGAGGGAATCGATTGCGTAATCGCCGCCCAATCCGGCGGGCTGGTGCCCAGCATCGTCAGGAACTGGGCGACCATCGCCGGATCCCATTTGCCGCCCGCCGCCTCGCGCGAAAGCGTCTCCATGGCCGCGGCGTGCGAGAGCGGTGCGGGACGGTACGAACGGTGCGACGTCAGCGCATCGTAGGCGTCGACGATCGAGAGCAGGCGAACTTCGTACGGAATGCTCTCGCCGCGCAGACCGTCGGGATAGCCGCGCCCGTCGTAGCGCTCGTGATGATGGCGGATCATCCCCAGCACGGACGACAACGTATTCAGCGGACGCACCATTTCCTCGCCGATGACGGGATGGCCGATGACGCGCAGGAACTCGTCGCGCGTCAGCGGACCCTGTTTGTTCAAGAGCGATTCGGGCACAGCAATCTTGCCGATGTCGTGCAGCAGACCGGCGATGCGAACGCGATCGGCGGCCTCCTCGCCGAGATCGAGATACAGCGCGAACGCGCGGGCCAGATCGCCGACGCGCTGCGAATGGCCGCGCGTGTACTGATCCTTCGCTTCCAACGCCAGCGCCAGCGCGCAGATAACGCTGTGGGTCTGTTCGAGATCGGAGTGATAGTCCTTGATCCGCAGCAGCGAACGGATGCGCGTGATCAGCTCCAGCCGGTTGAGCGGGTAGGCGATGAAGTCGTCAGCGCCGGCCATGATCGCGTCGCGCCGCATCGTGCCGCCGCGCTGCGCGGTGAGGACGATGACCGGCAGGAACTCGTGGCGCGGATCGGAGCGCAGCAATCGCAGCGTCTCCGAGCCGTCCTGCACCGGCATCAGCAGATCAAGCAGCACGACGTCGATGCCGTCGTTGTCGATGATCTCGACCGCCTGCGCGCCATTTTCTGCGAACGAAACGCGAAATCCGGCGTCCTGAAGACTTGCGGCGACGAGATCGCGATTGATCTGGTTGTCGTCCACGCAGAGCACGCGCGCCGGCGGCGCCAGCTTCGGGCGCATGTGGCGCGTCGTCGCCGGCACGGGCGATTCTTCGGCGAGCGCCGCCGTGAACAACGACGTGAGCTCGAGGTCGAACGCGCCGCCGGCCGCTTCATCGTGTAGCGTCGCCAGCGCGGCGTCCTGCGACGAATCATCCTCGTTGCGGATCTCGTCGTATCGATTGGCGAGCGCGACGACCTGCGCTTCGAGCGGAATGGCGTCGCCGGCCAGCCCGTCGGGATAGCCCCGGCCATCCTTCCGCTCATGATGCCAGCGCACCATCGGCACGAACGGGCGGAAGCTCGTCATCGGATCGAGGATCGACGCGCCGACCTGCGTGTGCATCGCCACCAGCGCTTGCTCTTCGACCGTCAGATCGCGCTTCGCCAGCAGCGCGTCGGGAACGCCGATCATCCCGATGTCGTGTAGCAACGCGCCCTTGACGATCGTTTCGCGCTCGTCGCGCGACATGCCGAGTTTGTCGCTGAGCCGCGCCGCGTACGCCGCCACGCGCTCGACGTGACCGCCGCTGCGTGGGTCCTTGTTCGCCAGCGCGTTGGTGAGTGTGAGGATGATGTTCTCGCTCGAATCGAGCTCCTGCCTCAACGCGCGGATCCGGATCAGCGAGCGAATGCGCGTGCGCAACTCGTCTTTGTTGATCGGCTTGTTCAGGAAATCGTCGGCGCCGCACTCCAGCGCCTTGATCTTGTCTTCCGTGCCTGTCAGCGCCGTCAGCATCAGGATCGGAATCGTCCGTCCGCCGGGCTGATTCTTGATCGAGCCACACGCCTCGTAACCATCCATCACCGGCATCATCACGTCGAGCACGATGACCGAGGGGTTGATCTGTGGAAAGAGTTGCAGCGCCTCGCGTCCGTCACGCGCCATCACGACGTCGTAGCCCCAGGTGGAGAGGTATTCCTCGAGCAACTGGAGGTTCTGTTCGTTGTCGTCGACAGCGAGGACGATGTCGCGCTGGGATTCAGGGATGGTTGGATCAGCCACTACTGGGATGGCCATTCGAGGCCGCGATTATAGCCGCAGCGTCTGTTGCTCCGCGGGATACACGAGATGTTCCCCTTCGATGACGGCGTGACTGTTCATTGCATGCGGCCGCGACGATCCGCTGTTGATGATGTGAATCACGTCGATGCCGCGCCGCACCAGCTCATCCGAAACCAAGTTTCGATGACATCGCCACGGCACCGCCTCGGCGCACATAATCGCCGTCCGCGCGTTGATGCTGAGCGCCAGCAGCGTGTCGATCGCGGTCCGGAACTCGTCCGTGGCCATGTAGTCTGCGTAGGCGCGAAATTGTTCGTTCCGCCAGGCCATGTTCGGCGAGTCCGGAAGCGGCTTCCGCCTTCCGCCCAGCTCCGGCATGTGAACGTAGCGGATGCCGTTTTCAGGCAGCCATTCCGCCATCGCGTCGCTCCCGAAATGCGGATAGCGCTTCGATCCGGGATAGCGGCGGATGTCGGCCAGCAATCCGATCTCATGTTCGCGCAGAAGATCGAGAAACTCTTCCTGCGAGCGCGTGGAGTGACCGATGGTGAAGATTTGCATGACAGCGATTTGACGAATAATGCTCCGTCCGCGGTGGTTCTGTTCCCCGTCCATGGCTTACTACAGCGAGCATGCCCAGCAGCTCAAGCGCGACCTGGCCGCCGAGGTTCCAACGGATGAGCTTCGTGTGTTGCATGCGAAGCGGCCGCTCCTGCACGCTGTCATCGCGTTCTTGAATATTGCCGCGCTCGTCGCTGCAGGTTGTGCGATCGTCCACTTCGATCGCTGGTATCTCTGGCTGCCGTTCGCGATCATCGCCGGCTTCGCCGTCTTCGACTTCACCGTGTTGCTGCACGAGGTCGTGCATCGCGCCGTTCTTGCCGAGTCGAGCGAGCGCGGCTATCGCATCCTCGGCCTTCTCTACGCCGTCCCCAGCGGAATCTCCGCCTCGCAGTTCACCAAGTGGCACCTTGATCATCACGCCGGCCTCGGCTCCTCACTCGACGATCCCAAGCGCCACTACCTCTCGCCGAAAAAAAACGCGCGCTGGCTCAAAGCGCTCTACTTCACTCCAGCCCTCTTTCCGATCTACTTCCGCGCCGCCGCGAAGGAGACCGCTGCGTACGAGCCCGGTTTGCGCCGCCGCATCGCCCGCGAGCGCCTCTTCACGATCGCGTTCCAGCTCAGCGTCCTCGCCGCGATCGCCTTCATCGGCGGCTGGTCCATCGCATTCAAGCTCTACATCGTCCCCGTCTTCTTCATCTTTCCCATCGCCTTCGCCCTCAACCGCCTCGGGCAGCACTACGACATCGACCCCTCCGATCCCGCGAAGTGGTCGACGCTCGTCAAAGGCTCCTGGTTCTGGGACGTCATCTATCTCTTCTCGAACTACCACCTCGAGCACCACTACTTCCCCGGCGTCCCGTTCTACAACCTGCCGCGCCTGCAAAAGCTCCTCGGCCCCTTCTACGAAAAGCGCGGAATGACCGCACACAGCTACGGCGCACTCTTATGGGGATGGCTGGTGCTGAATCGCAAACCTCATGCGAACTGGGATGAAGCAGCAACGGGTGTGCGGGCGGCGGTTGCGGAGTAGATCGCGGGTAGGGAAAGCGCGCGCCTGAACACTCCTATGTGGGGAGTCATGAATGTCGATCACGGTGCCGCGGGTGTTTATCAGCTCGACCAGCGAATTCGCTGCGGAGCGCGATCAGCTCAAAAAAGCGATTGAAGCCCTGCCCGATCTCCGCGTCGATGCGTATATCTACGAAGCCGAGGCGGCGGGGAGTGAAGCGCCGGAGCAGAGGCTCCGAAAAGTTCTCAACGACTCGGAGATTTTTCTGCTCATCCTCGGCGACAAATTCGGATCCGAGTATCCAGGACGTCCGACATCGATCGTGGAGTGGGAGTACGACTACGCGAAATCGGAGAGGAAAGAGCTGAAGGGTTATGTCAAAGATCCGCTGAGTCCCAATGCCGATCCGCGCCAGGCCGCGTTTGTAGCGCGCGCGGTCGCTTTCCAGGATGGCAGTTGGGTCCGCAGGTTCCATGACGCGCCACAGATGATTCAAGCCGCGATCAGCGATCTGAGAAACTGGATCATCCAGGCAGGAACGGCATGGAGAAGCGGCCAGAGCGAGCGGGTTCAGTGGAAGGACCGATTTGTCCTCGTCAGTGGTGCCGTGGTCGCGCTAGCAACGGTGGCCGGCGTTGTCATTGGCGCGCTTAAAGATGTTCCGATGGAGAAACTCGCGCTCATATTCGCTTGTGGCGTGACGATGTTCGGCGGGTTATGGCTTTTCCTGAAATCCGATGTGTTTTGAAGGAGGTCATCAATGACGACTGCACCTTTTAACGAGTCTGTCCAGGATGCAGTGACGCGCGAGACCAAGCGCCGCAAGCGCGTATTTTCAGCGTTCATTTCATTGTTGCTGATTCCGATCGCAATTGGCGCCTATGCGCTTAGCAAAGCGCCCACAGAGACGCAGAAAGTCGCGGCCGATGTCGCGCCAATCGTTGCACAGCGTGTCGGCGCCGATATCAGCACCGGCATCACAGACAAAGTCATCGCGCAGACACAACCGATCATTCAGAAGAGCGTGGCACACGAGATTTCCGTCGAACCGCGCCTCGCCGCAGTGGCTACTCTGCGTCAGGACATTACGAACCTGCAACAGACAACGCAGAAGGTATCGGACTTCGTTGCCACGGCCACGCCGCAATTGGCGACCGTGTCGGGACTCAACGAGCGCCTTGCCGCGGTTCAGGGACTGGTCAGCCAGCATGACAACGCGTTCAAGGCCATCAGTAGCGAGCAGGCAAGCCTGCGTCAGTCGTCGCAGACCCTGTCAATGAGCGTTGCCCGGGTCGCGCCGATGGCCAATGACCTGGAGTTGGCCCGCAAGCAGATGCAGGAGTTTCAGCGTTCGGTGACGAATGACCTGGGATCGATCAAGCAAATGG
>DATAMS010000441.1:0-10261 GCA_036260495.1 Thermoanaerobaculia bacterium | reverse complement strand
CGCAAGTAACGCGAGTGCGCGGAGGATAATCGCGCAGCGGTGGAGGTGATCAGCGAGCGCGGCGCTTCAAACTGCTCGACGAGATCCGGCTAAGGACGTCGCGAAACCGTTGATTGGTCTCACGAACTTCGCGAAGGATGTCGTCGCCCGACTCTCGCTCTACGGAAGCCAGTTTTTTTTCCGTTGCGCGGTCAGTTGAATTCTCATCAGCGCGTCGCAGTGGCGTTGCCATTTCGTTCCATCCCTTCGAGCCAGGCAAGAAAGTAACAGAGCCGCCCGATCAGTGCAACGAGATCATCGGTGTCGGACTTCCCAATTGAGAAAACGTTCGGCCGGTCGACCTGCAGGTTTAGCGCGCCGAGCGGCAGACCCGTCGGATCCGCACCATTGAATACGGGAATGCTCAGGAAGCTGCGAAACGGTACCGAGCGAAAGTAGTCCATTGCCTCATCGATTTCGCTCTCTGTCATGCCGCGACGGCGCCATTCTGCGCGGTCGAGAGCGTTTGAGATTCCATCAACTTTGCGATGAATGATGGCGTAGGGAGCTCCCGGCCGTGGATCGTCAGGATCGACGTTTAGAGCGAGATGAGAAGGCAGGTCGCTGGAGCGCACGGCCCAGTCGGTCAGTTCCAGTATCCACGCGCTTTGGAGAGCTGTTTCCCCGGCTGGCGCGTAAAGTAGCTGCTCGTCCGGCATCGAGGATTGCGTACTTGCCACGTACCGCATGAACGACGCGTTTGCGTGGAGCTCTACTTCGTCGCGATACCAGAAGGTGACCAGATCGGCAACGGTGGCGATCGCGTCTCGTCTCGTTTCGCGAATCGCGGCTGCGCTCGGAAGTGTGGTCGATGACGCACGTACGACAGCAGCAAGATACTTTTCCAACACGGCGCTGTACGTCGAAAGAAACTCCCAGGCTTCCGGGTCCATCAGCCCGCGGATCGTGACGACGAGATTGGGCAGGCGCTCGAGCATCAGAGCAATGACTGCCGGAATCAGCATCGTGAACGCCACAATGACCGTCCATCCCACGATTCCCGCGAAGTGCTCACCGCCGGAGATCGCATTTCCGGTCGATTGCAGTGCCGTTCTGACGGCTTGGCTTGGAGCAGTAATCCCGAATGTGATTTCGAGGGTTGCCTCCATGGCCTTGCCGAATGGAGCACCCAATGTGACGAGAAGAATCAGATAGGCAACCCACCATAGGATTCCGCATGTGAGCCACAGGCCTGCCTTGCGAACGTAGAGCGTTCCGAGCCGGCCGATGTCTGCCCGGAGCGCCCGCACCTCCTCACGGAATTCCTCTCCGAAAGATTAGCGAAACCTGCGCCTTCCTTTCACAAGCAGGTAGCGGCCTGTCTTACTCTCCACACGGGTTTTCATCGGGATACTCAATGTTCCCATAAGGGAGTCGATTAGTGGGATCAATTAGACTCCTGAGCATGAAGGCATTGCGCACCACTCTCGCTCTCCTCTTCTTCACCACCAGCGCCTTCGCCGTTCTGCGCGATCCCGTCGTTGCTCGTCACGGCATGGTCGCTTCGACGAGCGGAATTGCTTCGCGCGTTGGCGCCGATGTGATGAAGAACGGTGGCAATGCCGTAGATGCCGCGGTGGCCGTGGCGCTGACCATGGCCGTTACCTGGCCGGCTGCCGGCAATCTTGGCGGCGGCGGGTTCATGTTGATTCGCATGGCCGATGGGACGAGCGAGGCCATCGACTATCGCGAGGTTGCGCCGCTCGCGGCATCGCGGGAGATGTATCTCGATGCGAAGGGCAACGTGATCAAAGGCGCGTCGACCGATGGCTACAAAGCGGCCGGCGTTCCGGGCACGGTCGCGGGGCTGATGCTCGTCCACAAGCGTCACGGGAGATTGAAGTGGAGTGAGTTGGTCGAGCCGGCGCGCAAGCTCGCTGCGGACGGCTTCATCGTCACTCCATTTTTCGATGGCGTTCTGCACGATGCCGACACGTTGAAGAAGATGAATCCGTGGCCCGAGAGCAAGCGCATTTTTCTGCGCGACGGGCACATCTACACGATCGGCGAGCGCTTCAAACAGCCGGAGCTTGCGGCGACGCTGGCGCGCATCCAGAAAAATCCGCGCGACTTTTACGAAGGCATCACTGCGCGCCGCATCGTCGCGGACATGCGCGCGCACGGCGGTCTGATCACGATGCGGGACCTGCGCGAATACAAGCCGGTGATCCGCAAGCCGCTGCATGGCACGTATCGCGGACACGAATTCATCGTCATGCCGCCGCCGTCGTCGGGCAGCGTGGCCATCATCGAAATGCTGCACATGCTCGAGCACTACGACGTCGGAGCCATGGGCTGGCAGTCGGCGCGGTACCTCCATCTGCTGACCGAAGTGATGCGGCGGGCATTCGCGGACAGGGCTGAGTTTCTCGGCGATCCCGATTTCAACACGATGCCGATCGCTGGGCTGACATCGGCGAACTATGCGGAGGAGCGAAGGAAGACGATCGATCTGGAGCGGGCATCGTCGTCGAAGGACATTCGGGCGGGTGATCCGGCGCCGTTCGAGAAGACCGACACCACGCATTTTTCGATCGTCGATGCCGATGGCAGCATGGTCAGCAACACCTACACGCTGAACGACTGGTTTGGCAGCGGCGTCACCGCGAAAGGAACCGGCGTCCTGCTGAACAACGAGATGGACGACTTCACCTCGCGGCCTGGCGTGGCCAACGAGTATCAACTCATTCAGAGCGCCAAGAACGCCATCGAGCCGAAGAAGCGGCCGCTGTCGTCGATGGTCCCGCTGATCATGCTCGACAACGGCAAGCCGTGGCTCGCGGTCGGCGCCGCCGGTGGGCCGCGCATCATCAGCACGGTGCTCGAGATTGTGTTGTCCGTGGTCGACTTTCACCTCAACATCCAGGAAGCCGTCGACGGCGGCCGCATTCACCATCAATGGATGCCGGACGAGATTTTCTGGGAGCCGGGCGGAACGAATCCGGACACGCGCGCGATCCTGGAGAAGATGGGCCACAAGTTTCACGACAAAGGGCTCGATCACATCTCCGACGCCAACGCCGTGATGATCGACCCGAAAACGGGACTGCGCCAGGGCGGATCGGATGCCCGCCGCGGCGGCGTCGCAGCCGGCTACTGACATAGAATCGCCGCTATGAATCTCGACAAAAAATCCCTTCTCGCCTGGGCCCAGGATCACCGCGCCGATTTCGAATCGACGCTGCAGCAGTTCGTCGAGGTCCCGTCGGTTTCGTCCGAGCCGGAGCGCGCTGCCGACATTCGCCGCTGCGCCGAGCTGGCCGCGGCGAAGATCCGCGGATTCGGCGGCGTGGCCTCGATCCTCGAAACGGAAGGCAATCCCATCGTGCACGGACGATTCGATGTCGATCCCTCGCTGCCGACGGTCACCGTCTACAACCATCTCGACGTGCAACCGGCGTCGCGTGAAACCGAGCCGTGGAAGACCGATCCCTTCACCTTCGTCAAAGAAGGCGACCGCTACCTCGGGCGCGGCACCACCGACGACAAAGGTCCGGCCCTCACCGCGCTGTTTGCGATTCGCGCCGCGCACGAAGCCGGCGTGCGCGTGAACATCCACACGATCTGGGAGCTCGAGGAAGAGATCGGCTCGCCGAATTTCGAAGGGGCGATGAAAAAGTACGCGGAGCAACTGGCCACAAACTCCGTGCTCGTTTCCGACACGATCTGGGTGTCGCGCGAACGGCCAGCTTGTCCCGCCGGCCTGCGCGGCCTGCAAGGTTTCGAGCTGTCGCTGGAGACGGCAAAGACGGATCAGCATTCCGGCGTCGTCGGGGGCGCGGCGCGCAATCCGATCGGCGAGCTGATGAAGCTCGTCACGAAGATGTACAACGCCACGACCGGCAAGGTGAAGATGAAGGGCTTCTACGACGACGTGGTGCAGCCGTCGAAGAAGGAGCTGAACGACTTCAAGAACTCGGGCTTCACCATCAAGAAGTTCAAGAAGGACCACGGCTTCAAATCGATCCGCACCGAAGATCCGATGGAAGTGATGAAGCGGATCTGGGCGCTGCCGACGATGGAAGTTCACGGCGTCGTCGGGGGCTACACCGGCGCCGGCATCAAGACGGTCGTTCCGCCGCGCGCCACGGTCAAGATCTCCTGCCGCCTGGTGCCGAATCAGGATCCGAAGAAGATCAAAAAGATCGTCCGTGATTTCGTCAAGCAGCACAACCCCGACGTGAAGATCAGTTTCGAAGCGTCGATGGAGCCGTACAAAGCCCCGACCACTGGCCCGCTCGCGGATGCCGTCCGCAGCGCGATGAAGTTCGCCTTCGGCACCGAGCCGGTTTTCGTTCGCGAGGGCGGCAGCATCGGCGCCGTCGTGTCGATGGAACAAGTCCTCAAAGCGCCGGTCCTATTTCTCGGCCTATCACTCCCCGAGCACGGCTACCACGCCCCGAACGAAAACTACGACTGGCAGCAAGCCAGCGGCGGGATGGTGGCGTTCGTGAAGTACTTCGAAGAGATCGCGGGGATGAAGGGATAGGAGTGCGGTCGTCTCGACCGCGGGCACTCGGGCGTCACGCCCGAGTGCTGACAGCGTGGAAGTCGAAGCTCGTCGTGATTGTGTGAAGTACGAGCTCTAACGCGATTCAATCGCCCTGCGCTCCGCGATGACCTCGCGGACAGCACGTCGTATTCGCGCAACGCCAAGGGTGCTCTTGCCTTTGGGCCTCAACACGGTAGGCCACTTGGTGGAGCGAGTTTGCCGGGTTTTCTTCGCCATCGACGACTGCTTTGTGACTGCGAGATCATCACCCAACCGGCGGCCGCTCCTCTTCCCCAAGCTCGAATAGATCGTTCGCCGCCACCGGTTCCTTTGCCAGATGCCGGCAGGCGGCGACGATGGCGGCGATGCAGCGGCGGGTCGGCTCCATCCGCCCCATCCGGATGCGCAGGAGGTGTTGGCGGCTGTAGCCGGATTCCCGCGCCAGGTGGGCTGGTTTGATCCGGTGGCTCTTGAGGAACTGTTCCAGTCGCGTCGGCATGTGCAATATACTGCATCATAACCCGCGGCATGATGGGTGTCAATCGGCAAGTGTGGAGCACTCCTGAGATGAGTTGCTTAGATTACGCGAAGCTAGTAACGTATAAGTTACTTGGCACCCATGCTCGGAGAAACCGTACGTGCCGCCCGCCAGGAGCGAGGCCTGACTCAGGAGCGGCTGGCCCGCCTCGCCGGTGTCAGCCGGAGGCATCTCGCTGCCCTCGAAAAGGGCGCAAATGTTTCCGTCGCGGTGCTGCGCAAGGTCGCATCCGTCCTTCAATTGGCCGAGATCACCCTCGGCGAACTGACCGTTCGCACCGACCCATCGTCGTCGACGTCCGTCAACATGCCGATCCTGGCCGAGACGATCCGCGAGGCGCACGCCGGAACTCTTCGCGCGCAGGTGCTGCTGGCCCGCGCCGGATCGATTCTCGGCGATGACGAAGGCGCGCCCTCGTCCCTCTCCCTGCGCTTCCCGAAAATGCAACCGCGGCACATCGAAGGGAGGGGCCGCCGCCGCGGATCAAACGCCATCGCCGACCGTCCGGGCGAATCACGCGTCCCGATCGCCGGCGAGATCCGGCAGGGGGCGGAAGTGGTCGAGCTTTCCGGCGAGACTGCGCCGCTTCCGTCGACATGGCTCGCGGCAGGCGAGAAAGTGTTCCGCGCGCGCGGCGATCTCATGCAATCAGTCGGAATCGACGACGGCGACCTCCTGATCGTCGAGTTGCGTCCGACCGGACGCGCTGCCTCGGGTGAGTTGGTGATCGCAAAAGCCGGCGAGCTGCTTTACGTCGGTCACTGGTGGCAGAAACACGATCGCAAATCGCTGATGACCGATGGGTTGTCCGAGGTGACGACAGGCGGGACGGCGGCAAAGGGCGCGCTGAAGGTGATGGCCGCGATCAATGCGATCGTGCGGTTGAGGTAGGGAGGTTGCTGGGTTGCTATGTTGCCGGGTTGCCTGGTTGCCTGGTCGCGGCAAAGGAGTAACGCAGTAATCGAGGCACGCGTGAATCTGCTCCCTTTTCAATCCGGGATGGTTTTGGAGTGACTCCTCTTCATTCCAGCCATCGGCAAAACGTTCGACGATGAACTCGACCGTCAGGCGTGTGCCCGCGATGACCCGCTTGCCTGCCATCACTTCCGGATCCGCAGTGATCATCTCTTTCCAGTCCGTCATTGCTTACCTCCCATCGACTTTGTACAGCCAACCCGGCGACGCGGCAACCTGGCAACCCGGCAACCCGGCAACCCGGCAACCCAGAAACCCCGCAACCCCCATCTGGCACCATTCGTTCACGTCACGTTCCGGTGACTTTGCATACGATCGCGCCGAAAAACTTTGGACCCAATGGAGGAACTATGCGCCGTTCTCTTCTTCTGATTGCATTCGCTGGGTTTGCTGCAATCCAGGCCGGATGCGGATCGTCACACACCGCCGCACCTATTGCTGCCGCGGCCGCGCCGCCAGTTGCTGCCTACTTCGCGCCGCACGGCTTCGATCTCAACGCGATGGATACGAGCGTGAAAGCCTGCGACGACTTTTATCGCTTCGCCGTCGGCAAATGGCGCGACACGCATCCGCTGCCGGCGCAGTACTCACGCTTCGGACGTTTCGAAGAGCTCTCCGAGCGCAACCGCGATGTGCTGCATCAGATCGTCGAGCAGGATGCGGCGATGGCGAATGCTGCACCTGGCAGCGCGGAACAGAAAGTCGGCGACTTTTTCGCGTCGTGCATGAATGAAACGGCCATCGAGTCCGCAGGCGTTTCGCCGATCCAGCCCGAGCTCGATCGCATCGCAGCCGTCAGCGATCGCGCCTCGCTCCTCGCCGAGATCAATCACATGCAGACCGCCGGCTACGCGCCGCTTTTTCGCGTCGGCGGCCAGAACGATCTGAAGAACAGCAAGATGATCATCGCAGGTCTCGGCACCGGGACGCTCGGCCTGCCCGACCGCGACTACTACCTGCGCGACACGGAAAACTTCAAGAACATTCGCACGCAGTACGCCGATCACGTCACGAAGATGCTCACGCTCGCCGGCGTGAATCCCGATCAGGCCAAATCGGACGCGCAGCGAATCCTGGTGCTGGAGACGAAGCTGGCCACGGCGCAGCTTCCCCGCGTCGAACTGCGCAGTCCGGAGAACACGTATCACCCGACCAAGGTGGCCGATCTTGTCTCGATGGCGCCTGCCGTCGACTGGCCGTCGTATCTTCACACGCTCGGCGTCAACGAGACCTCGATCAACGTCTCGCAGCCGAAGTACATCCAGTCGGTCAGCCAGCTCCTCAACGAAGTTCCGCTCGATGACTGGAAAGCTCTCCTGCGCTGGCAGGTCGTGGAAGGCGCCGCGCCGTCGCTGTCGAGCGCGTTCGTCACGGAAGACTTCAACTTCAGCGGCCGCGTTCTTTCGGGCACGAAGGAACAGCAGGAGCGTTGGAAGCGCTGCGTGCGCTCTGCCGACGCGAACATCGGCCAGCTTCTCGGGCAGGAGTACATCCGCCGCAACTTCACGCCCGAAGCGAAAGCGAAGATGAACGCGCTGATCGACAATCTCGTCGGCGCACTGCGCGAAGACATCCCGACGCTGACGTGGATGGGGCCGGAGACGAAAGCCGCCGCGCTGGCGAAATTGAACGCGTTCCAGCGCCGCATCGGTTATCCCGACAAATGGCGCGATTACTCCGCGCTGCCGATCAGCCGCGCCTCGTACGCGGCGAACGTGCAGGCATCGCGGGCGTGGGCCTATCACCACAACATCGAGCGCATCGGTCATCCCGACGATCCGAGCGAGTGGGGCGGTTTCACGCCGCCGACGGTCAACGCCAGCTACAACCCGCCGCAGAACAACATCACGTTCCCTGCCGGAATCCTGCAGCCGCCGTTCTTCGACCCGAACGCCGACGATGCCTACAACTACGGAGGCATCGGCACGGTCATCGGTCACGAGATGACGCACGGCTTTGACGATCAGGGCGCGAAGTTCGATCCGCAAGGCAATCTGCGCAACTGGTTCACGCCGGAAGATCTGAAGGCGTTCCAGGCGCGCACTGATTGCGTTGCCAACGAATACAGCGAGTTCAATGTGGCGCCCGGCATCAACATCAACGGCAAGCTCGTCAACGGCGAATCCGTCGCCGACCTCGGCGGCGCCACGATCGCATTGCGCGCATACGAAAAATCGCTGCAAGGCAAAGAGCGTAAGACGATCGACGGCTTCACCCCCGAGCAGCGCTTCTTCCTCGGATTTGCCCAGGTCTGGGGCGAGAACATGGCCGCGCAGGAAGCAACCCGCCGCGCCCTGACCGACCCGCACGCGCAAGGCCCGTTCCGCGTCAACGGCACCGTTCAGAACATGCCCGAGTTCTGGAAGGCCTATCACTGCAACGACGGCGACAAGATGGTGCGCGAAGTAGCGAAGCGCTGTTCGATCTGGTAGCTTTTTTTGATCCGCAGATGACGCAGATGGGACGCAGATAAACGCGTCCTAATCTGCGTTCATCTGCGAAATCTGCGGATCTGTCTCTCCAACCGCCGCGCGAATATCCTCCATGCACATCTCCATCCGTTCGCGGTGCGTGCGGTGCGAGACGACGCAGATACGGATGACGAAGCGGCCGGCGACGGTGGCGCCGGTGAGCATGACGCGTTGGCGGGCGTTGATGCGGGCGATCAGATCGTGGTTGAGCGCGTCGAGCGTGGCGTCATCGAGGTCAGGTCGAACAAGCCGAAACGCGGTGATGCTGAGCTGCGGCTCGGCGATGACTTCGATGCCTTCGATCGTGTGCAACTGCGCGGCGGCCCATTCGGTCAGATCGAGTTTTTCTTCGAGTTGCTCGCGGAAGGGCTCGATGCCGAAGAGCTTCAGCGGCAGCCAGACGCGCAGACCGCGGAAATCGCGCGACAACTCCGGCGACAGCTCGCAGAAGTCGATCAGCTCCGCGCTCTCCTGGTATTGCGGAAGGTAATCGGCGTGCATGCTGAACGCGCGGCAAAGCGTGGCCGCGTCCTTCACGACGAGCGCTCCGGTGCCGAAAGGGAGGAAGAGCGTTTTGTGCGGATCGAGGATGACCGAGTCGGCTTGACCGATGCCTCGCATGGCGGCGCGTCCGCGCTCGGTCAGTAGGAAGAACGCGCCGTATGCGCCGTCAACGTGAAACCAGAGCGATTCCGACTTTGCAATTTTTCCGAGAGCATCCAGGTCATCGACCGCGCCTGTCGCTGTCGTTCCCGCGCTGCCGCAGATCATGAATGGATTGAGGCCGGCGGCGCGGTCGCGCGTGATGGCGTCCGCGAGCGCATCCACGCGTACGCGAAACATTGCATCGCTCGGAATCTCGCGGATGTTCGCGGCGGGAAAGCCGGCGAGGATGGCAGCCTTCTGAAATGCGTGATGGGTCTGATCGCCGCAGTAGAGCGTCGCTTGCCGGAAATCGTCGCCGAGGAGGTGCCGGCGGGCGGCGATGATGGCGGTGAGATTGGCGAGCGAGCCGCCGCTCGTCAGCACCCCGCCGCTGCCCTCGCCGTAGCCGATGATCTCGCAGAACCAGCGCACGACATTCGCTTCGAGTTGCGCCAGCAGCGGAGCCGCGGCGCAGACGCCGACGTAGCGATTCACGGCATCGGCGATCAGGTCGGCGACGGCCGCGTGAAAGATGCCGCCGCCTGGAATGAAGGCGAGGTAGCCGGGACCGGCGGCATTGAACGAGCGGGGGATGGCTTCATCGAAGAGAAAATCGAGGAGTTGGTCGTAGGAAGTCGGGGTCTGCGGCAACGGTTCGATGAGCGTTCGCGCACGATCGGTCGCGTCCTCCACATTCGACGCCGGTTGGGAAGGCAACGACTCGATGTGCTCGACGATGCGCTGCATGGCGTCGTTGACGAGGCGGTGCATTTCATCGCCATCGGGCTCGAGTGGGTAGGTAGTCACGGGCGGGGATGATAGCTGTTGCGGGAGTCGGTGGTCGGGGTCGGGAGTCGGAGCGGAGTCCGTCGCCTGAGTAGTGAAACCAAACGAGATCTCTACGACTCCCGACCCCCGATCAGCGACTCCCGCAGAAGAAACACTTCGGTTACGCACGTGACCCAGCTCACTTTCGCAACTTAACCCATGTAGAATCATCCCAACTCTCGGAGGAATGATCATGCGCACACGAATTCTGTTCATCGGCGCCCTTCTCATCGCTTTCGCCGGCGTGCTATCGGCGAAGGAAGTCTGGCTGAG
>DATAMS010000249.1:0-3312 GCA_036260495.1 Thermoanaerobaculia bacterium | reverse complement strand
CACTCGCGCGAGGTGCTGGGCGAAATCCACTACTGCGTGCTCTGTCACGAACGCGACAAGGACTCCTGCTCCAAGGGTCTTCGAGCGAAGGACAACACGATCGCCGTCAATCCGCTCGGCATCGAGCTGGACGGGTGCCCGCTGGACGAGAAGATTTCCGAGATGCACACGTTGCGAAAGGCGGGCGACGCCGTCGGCGCGCTGGCCATCGTCACGGTCGACAACCCGATGTGCCCCGGCACCGGCCACCGCATCTGCAACGACTGCATGAAGTCGTGCATTTTTCAGAAGCAGGACCCGGTGAACATCCCGCAGATCGAGACCGGCGCGCTGACAGACGTGCTCTGGCTGCCGTGGGGCTTCGAGATCTATTCGCTCCTGACGCGCTGGAATCCGCTGAACGTGCGGCGGCCGATGGCGCTCCCGTACAACGGCAAGAACGTTCTCATCGTCGGCCTCGGGCCGGCCGGCTACACGCTGGCGCACTACCTCGCCAACGAAGGTTTCGGCGTGGTGGCGATCGATGCGCTGAAGATCGAGCCGATCGATTCGAAATGGCTTCGCGAACCGATCCGCGATGCGCGAAAAACTCTGTGGGAAGAATTGGACGAGCGCATTCTGGCAGGTTTTGGCGGCGTGTCGGAGTACGGCATCACCGTCCGCTGGGACAAGAACTTTTTGAAAGTCATCCGCATCGCGCTCGAGCGCAAGAACAACATCCGCGTTTACGGCGGCGTGCGGTTCGGCGGAACGCTGACGATCGAGGATGCCTTCGACAAGCTCGGCTTCGATCACATCGCCATCGCCGCCGGCGCGGGAACGCCGACGATCGTGCGAATGAAGAACAACCTCATTCGTGGCATCCGCAAAGCGAGCGATTTCCTGATGGCGCTGCAGCTCACCGGCGCCGGCAAACAGTCAGCGATGGCAAATCTGCAGGTGCGTCTGCCGGCGCTCGTGATCGGCGGCGGCCTGACCGCGATCGATACGGCCACGGAGCTTTTCGCGTACTACCCGCTTCAGGTGGAGAAGATCCTGACTCGCTACGAGACGCTCTCAGGCGAGATCGGCGAGACGACTGTCCGCGGCGGCTACGACAAAGAAGAGCTGCTCATCCTCGACGAGTTTCTCGATCACGGGCGGGCCATTCGCGCCGAACGTGATCGGGCTGCGTCGATTGGCGAGAAGCCAAACTTCATTCCGCTCGTTCGTTCCTGGGGTGGCGTGACGATCGCGTATCGAAAATCGATCGCCGACGCGCCTGCGTATCGCCTCAATCATGAAGAGGTGATCAAGGCATTCGAGGAAGGGATCGCCTATGCCGAAAGCCTCTCGCCCGTCGAAGCGATCGCCGACGAGTACGGCCACGTGAAGTCGCTCCTCTTCGAAAAACAGATCGTCGAAGATGGCCGCTGGAAAGATACGGGGAACGTCATCGAGCTCGCCGCGCGCAGCGTCATGGTGGCCGCGGGAACGAGCCCGAACGTGATCTACGAGAAGGAGCATCCGGGCACGTTCAAGCTCGACAAGTACGGACAATTTTTCCAGAGCTTCGCTGTGTCGGCTGCCGATGGCGCCCCCGAGCTGATCGAAGTTGATGGCAACCGCGACCTCGGATTCTTCACGTCGTATCAGCATCCCGCGTCGCGCGAAAAGGTGATCTCGTTCTACGGCGACAATCATCCGCGCTACGCCGGCAACGTCGTCAAGGCGATGGCCTCGGCGAAGGATGGCTATCAACACGTGGCCCGCCTTTTCACGCGCGAGCTGATGCAGCTCGATCGATCGACTGAAGCGCAGATCGCGCGCGACGGGCAGTGGAACAAGCTGCTGCACACGCTCGACGACGGCCTGCTCGCGGTCGTGGCGCAGATCAATCGCCTGACGCCGACGATCGTCGAAGTCGTCATCCGCGCACCATTCGCGGCGCAGCATTTCGAGCCCGGCCAATTCTTCCGCCTCCAGAATTTCGAAGCGAACGCGCCGATGATCGACGGCACACGCCTGACGATGGAAGGCATCGCGCTGACCGGCGCGTGGACCGATCCCGATCGCGGCCTGCTTTCGCTGATCGTCCTCGAGCTGGGCGGTTCGTCGCGCCTCGTGGCCGAGTTGAAGCCGGGCGAGCCGGTCGTGGTGATGGGCCCGACCGGCGCGCCGACCGAAATCCCCCACCACGAAACCGTTCTCCTCGCCGGCGGCGGCCTCGGCAACGCCGTGCTCTTCTCGATCGCCCGTGCGTTCAAGCTGAACGGCTGCAAGGTCGTTTACTTCGCCGGCTATAAGAAAAAGGACGACGTCTTCAAACGCGATGAAATCGAAGCGGGCACCGATCAGGTGATCTGGTCCGTCGACGCCGGCGATCCGATCGAGCCGCGCCGCCCACAAGACCGCGGCTTCACCGGCAACATCGTGCAATCAATGCTGACCTACGCGCAGACGTCGCCGGAATTCGACCTCAAGAACGTCCAGCGCCTGATCGCCATCGGCTCCGACGGCATGATGCGCGCCGTGAAAGACGCGCGTCACGGCGTGCTCGCGCCATTCCTAAACGACCATCACACCGGCATCGGCTCGATCAACTCGCCAATGCAATGCATGATGAAACAGGTCTGCGCGCAATGCCTCCAACGCCACGTCGATCCAATCACCGGCAAAGAGTCATTCGTCTTCAGTTGCTTCAATCAGGACCAGCCGCTGGACTCAGTCGATTTCACGAACTTGCGGGCGCGGCTGCGTCAGAACACAGTCGTCGAAAAAATGACGAATCTGTGGCTAACGCGGTTATTAGCGAAGCAGCGGACTGAATCCGCCGAGGCATCATTACAGACGTCGTGAAACAGAAAACGCGCAGAGAGAAGAAGTAGTCGAGTTGCACCGGAAAAGATCGCCGTGCTCGACGACCGCGCGGACGCAGTTAAGCGTGGCGCGTTCGTCGACGGAGACGAAATCCTTCGGCGTGTTCGAGTGTCGACCCAGATCGAGGATCGTGAAAACCAAAGGACGCCAGAGCGGCAGGTAGTCGGCATCGAAGGGAGTTGACGAATACGCTGCGCTCGAAGGAGTGCCTTTGCCACTTCACTTACTGTTTCCGAGTGCGCGGCGGACGGGGATCGTTTCCGTAATAATTCTTCTCGGCAACGGTGCCGTCTCGAGCGTGGATCACAAGAACGGTGCGGTCCTTGATACTTCGCGCGCGAGCCCACGATTCGGCTGCTTCTTTGGTGGGGAAACGCCTCAAAGCGCGGTTTGCGCCACCCTTTTTGACGCTCCACCCCCGCCCATCGCGGGAAAGACCTGAAGGGACTTTAC
>DATAMS010000245.1:0-5240 GCA_036260495.1 Thermoanaerobaculia bacterium | reverse complement strand
CGCACGTTCGAAACGTACACGCGCAACACACTCGACATCTCGGCGATCCCCGTCATCAACAAACTTTCCCATTTACCGATCATCGCCGACCCATCGCACGCCGTCGGCCGCCGCGACAAAGTGATGCCGCTAGCCCGCGCCATCGTCGCCGCCGGCGCCGACGGCGTCCTGATCGAAGTCCACCACGAGCCCGAAAAAGCCGTCTGCGACGGCCCGCAATCGCTTTACCCCGATCAGTTCGCGCGCCTGATGGACGAACTGCGCATCATCGTCCCGGCGGTGGGAAGGACGTTGTGATCCCATCTGCCTCGCGCTGCCTTACTCTGCTACACTATGGTAAGGACGACGGATTCCATGCCTACCTCAACGCTCACCACGAAAGGCCAGACAACCGTTCCGAAAGAAGTGCGCGACGCGCTCGCATTAGAGCCCGGCCATAAGCTCACGTGGGAAGTCCGCGGCGGCAGAGTCGCCATCACCACGGAGCGGCCCTCGCTGCTCGATTTTGAGGGCTTCATCAAGAACAGTTCCGGCGACGTCGTCGCCGAAATTGCTGAAGCACGCAAACGCCGAGGCCGAGTCTGACGCGTCACGTTGTCGTTGACGCCAACGTACTCGTTTCCTTCTTCGTGGAGCGAAACACCAACCAACGCGTCGCTGGAAAGGCGCTCCTCCTCAGCGCGGAAGAGGGCGAGATCATCGCCGTCGTCCCGCAATTCGTCCTCTTCGAGATCGCCTACGTCCTCGATAGCTTCTACAACGTTCCACCGGTGAAAATCGGCGACGCCATTCGCGCCACGCTAACCTATCCGGGCGTCATCATTACCGACGACTGCTCGTGGCTGCGCATCCTCGACAACTGGCCCGCGCCGCTTGCCTCGATCACCGACGCTGCCATCGTCGGCGTCGCGCTGAGCAACAACTACGACTCCGTCGCGACATTCGATCGGAAACTCATTCGTCGAATGAAGGCGCTCGGCGTTCGCTCGTACTTCTAATCTAAGGCCTGCCGCGGCGCGCGATCAAACATGTCCACGATCTCCGAGGCTCATGGAGATCAGCCAGATCGAAAGATGCTGGAAACGATGATCCTCAATTCGTCCGTTCCGGCTGTGGGAAGAACGTTGCAGACACGCGAGAAGTGACCGCCAGCGGCTCGCTGGCGACTACGACATCGCGCGCCAAACCTACTCATGTAAACATTTCCGGCGGGCTGGAATGATCGGCTGACGGATTGTTTTCATACCCCACAGTTCCATATCCCAATAACTGTTTTTGCAACCGGAGGGCGTATGTCCTGTAGATCTCTGTCTATTTTCCTCGCGTGCGTAGTTCTTGGTGTCTTTCCGCTCATGGCAGCACAGCAGCCTGCCCCCGCGAAACTCGCGGCCGGCGCGCTTGCCAAACTGCCGCTCACATTCGAGGCGAACCACGGTCAGTTCGACGCACCGGTCCGCTTCCTCAGCCGCACCCCGCGCTACACGATGTTTCTCACTCCGAACGAGACCGTGCTCCAGCTGCATGGCGCGCAGCACGACGTGATCCGCTGGCATCTCAGCGGCGCGAGCGCGACTCCAGACATCCGTGGCGAACAGCCGCTCGAGACGCGCACGAATTACTTCCACGGCAGTGACCGCCGGAACTGGCGCACCGACGTCGACAACTTCGCCCAGGTGCGCTACGAGCACGTCTATCCGGGAGTTGACCTTGTATTCCGAGGCAACCAGCAGCAGGTCGAGTACGACTTTACTCTCGCGCCGAATGCGAATCCGAAACAGATCCGCTTCGCATTCGACGGCGTCGACTCGATGAAAACGGACAAGGACGGTTCGCTCCTCCTGCGCACGCCGCACGGAACCCTCCTGCAGTCACGTCCCCTCGTCTATCAGGAGATCAGCGGCTCGCGGCGTATCGTTGACGCGCGTTATCGCATCAACGGCAAGTCCGTCGGCTTCGCCCTCGGCAGCTATGACCACGGCAAACCGCTGATCATCGATCCGGTGCTGGATTGGTCTACTTACCTGGGCGGCAGCGACCTAGACCTCTCCTATTCGATCGCCATCGACGGCTCCGGCAACGCGTACGTCACCGGCGTCTCGGGGTCGACAGACTTCCCCACCGTCAATCCGATTCAGGGAACGAAGGCATACGACTGGGACGTCATGGTTGCGAAGATCAACGCGGCCGGCACAGCGATCGTGTATGCGACGTACCTCGGCGGCAACGGCGGCAATGAATACGGTCTCGGCATCGCCGTCGATCCGTCCGGCAATGCGTACGTCACGGGCGGCACGAATTCATCGGACTTTCCCGTGACCGGCGGCGCGATTCAGTCGACCTACGGTGGAACCGGTGCCTATCGCGACGCGTTCGCGGTGAAGATCAACGCCGCGGGCAGCGCACTTGTCTATTCGACGTACCTCGGCGGCTCCGGCGACGAGCTGGCGTACGGCATCGCCGCCGACAGCTCCGGCAACGCATACATAGCCGGCTACACCGAGTCGGCTTCGCTTCCCTGGATCAGCGGCAGTGCACTCCAACCGACGCACGCCGGCGGCGGCACCGACGGCTTCGTGATCAAGATCGGCTCTACCGGCGCCAACGTCTGGGCGACCTACCTCGGGACGAGTGGCGGCGACGGCCTCGGTGTGGTCCGTGTCGACGGCTCCGGCAACGTTTGGGTCGGTGGCTCCACCGACTCCAGCTCGTGGCCCGGCGTCAACGGAAGCTCGGCGCAATCGACGTACGCCGGCAACGGCGACGCAGTCATCACGGAGATCAACGCCGCCGGAACCGCGATCAGCTACGCGACGTACCTCGGCGGCAGCGACTACGACGACCTCCAGGGCCTCGTGCTCGACTCGTCCGGTAACGTCTACGTGAGCGGTACTACGCTCTCAACCTCGTTCCCCGGCGTGACAGGAAGCTCGATTCAGCCGTCGAACGCCGGCAGCTACGACCTCTACGTGACGAAGCTGAACTCGACCTTGACGTCGATCACGTGGTCGACGTTCCTCGGCGGAAGCGACTTCGACGAAAGCCAGGACATCGGTATCGACAGCTCGAACAACGTGTACGTTTCCGGCATGTCGACCTCGACGGACTTCCCGGTGGCGAGCGCGATTCAGCCGGCGTACGGCGGCGGCGACGTGGACGCGATTGCTGCGAAGATCAACGCCGCTGGCACGGCGGTCGTCTGGTCGACGTACCTCGGCGGAAGCGACGCGGATCAGTGTTACGGCGGAGCGGTCGACGGATCAGGCAACCTCTATCTCACCGGCTTCACCGCCAGCAACGATTTCCCCGGCACGAGCGGCAGCGCTATCCAATCGACCTATGCCGGCAACACCGACGCATGGGTGGCGAAGATCGGCAACGCGGCGTCGCCTTCGCTCACCAGCATCAGCCCAACGAGCGGAGTTCCGGGAACGCAGGTCACCCTGACCGGCACCGGCTTCGGTGCGGTTCAGGGCACCGGCAGCGTGTGGCTCGGCAACAAGCTCGCGGGGAGCATCGTGAGCTGGAGCGACACGCAGGTCGTCGCCACCGTCGACTCCAACGTCGCGTCAGGCAGCGGATGCGTGCAGCAGGCCGGCACGTGGAGCAGCTGCCTCACCTTCACGATCATCACGCCCACCATCAGCAGCATCAGCCCGTCGAGCGGCGTACCGGGAACGCAGGTGACCATCAACGGCACGAACTTCGGCGCAACGCAGGGCAGCGGCCAGGTGTGGCTCGGAAGCACGTACGCCGGCAGCATCGTGAGCTGGAGCGCGACGCAGATCGTCGCGACAGTCGCGGCGAACGCCACCAGCGGCAACGCGGAGGTGCAGCAGAGCGGCGTATGGGGTAACCAGATTGCGTTCACCGTCACGTCGCCGAGCATCTCGAGCATCTCGCCAACGACGGCGCGCGCAGGCGACTCCATTACGATCAACGGTACGAACTTCGGCTCAACACAAGGCAGCGGCCAGGTGTGGCTCGGCAGCAAACTCGCCGGCAGCTACGTGAGCTGGAGCAACACACAGATCGTCGCCACCGTCGCCTCGGGCGCGACAAGTGGAGTTGCACAGGTGAAGCAGAGCGGCGTGTGGGGAAATACCGTCGCGTTGACGGTGATCACGCCGGCCATCACCAGCGTCTCACCGACGACCGCGCGCGCAGGCGACTCGATCACGATCACCGGCACCGGCTTCGGATCGACGCAGGGATCGGGCAGCGTTTGGCTCGGCAGCAAACTCGCCGGCAGCTACGTGAGCTGGAGCGATACGCAGATCGTGGCCACCGTCGCATCCGGAGCCGTCACCGGCACCGCGCAGGTGCAGCAGGGCGGCGTGTGGGCCAACTACGGCACGTTCACGGTGATCACGCCGGTGCTGAGCAGCATCTCGCCCACGAGCGGCCCGGTCGGCACGCAGGTGACGTTCACCGGCACCGGCTTCGGCACCACGCAAGGCAGCGGCAAAGTGTGGCTCGCGAACAAGTACGCAACGATCGTGAGCTGGAGCGACACGCAGGTAGTGGCGACAGTCATCGCCGGCTCGACGACGAGCGCCTCGCAGGTTTACCAGAACGGAGTCTGGAGCAACACAATCACATTCACTGTGACGCCATAAGCCAGTTACAAGGAGCGCGGGCCATTGTCCGCGCTCCTTCCACGGTTCGTAAGTTTCGCGACGCGACCGCGGGGCTATGTCAGTTCGCCGCTCTTCGAACCGGGAGGGGTGAGGGCCGCCTGCTAACGATCGATCACCGGTCCGTGCGCGGGCGCGGTCACGGTGATCAGCGACGGCGTGGACGCAGTGATTGTCGCCGGCGTCGTCCCGAACAGCACCTATCCATCGTGCAGCCGGTGGGAAGAACGCGATAACGCACGAGAAGGTACACGCCGAGCCGGCGGCGCTCCGGAACGCTCCGCGATTCATGGAGCATCCGCGCCATGTTGTAAACGGGGGAGTGACGTAGCGCCGCCGGCCCGGCGGCTGTACCGCCAGCGGCTCGCTGGCGACTACGACACAGTGCAGCAGGGTGGCGCATGGACCAACTACCACTTCACCGTGATCACGCCTGTGCTGAGCAGCATCTCGCAGACGAGCGGCTCGGTCGCCACGCAAGCGACGTTCACCGGCACCGGCTTCGGCACCACACGTGTCAGCGCAAGAGGTGTCAGGTCGAAACCGAAACTGACGACCCTTCGGTACGAACATTCCGCTCGATGCAAGGCGCGTCGTCAGTTTCGG
>DATAMS010000223.1:0-5865 GCA_036260495.1 Thermoanaerobaculia bacterium | reverse complement strand
CGAATTCATCAACCCGATTCTTCCCACCTCCGCCGTGACCATGGGCGTCCTCGGCATGGCCAAGATCCCCTGGGAAAAATGGGCGCGCTGGTTCCTGCCGCTGATGATCATCCTCGTCATCCTGAGCCTTCTTCTGCTCATCCCGCCGGTGTTGATGAAGTGGGGACCGTTCTGATGAATCGATTGCGTCTGCTTTTGATCGTGGCCGCCTTGCCATCCGCGCTCGGCGCCGGCGGCTTACCGGCATCCGTCATGCCGGCGAATCATCGCGCGCTGACGAAGACCATCTCGTACGAGCAAATGAAGACGTTGCTCGAATCGGTCGATGGCAAGGGACCGGTGCACGTTTCGATCGAAGGCTCGACAACGAAGGGCCGCTCGATCTATCTCGTTCGTCTCAGCCGGAGCGCCAATCCCGCATGGAAGATCGTCTTTTACGCGCAGCAGCATGGTGACGAGATCTCGAGCAAAGACGCGCTGCTCTATCTGATTCGCGATATCTCCGAGCATCCGGAGAAACTGCCGCCAGATGTTGGCGTCTGGATTCTGCCGATGATGAATCCCGACGGCGCCGAGGCGGGAACAAGGGTGAGCGGCGCTGGGGTGGATCTCAATCGCGACCACATCACGCTCGAACAGCCGGAGAACCAGGCGCTGTATCGCGTCATCCGGCGCGTGCGGCCGGACATTGCCGCAGATTGCCACGAGTTCGGCCGCGCGTCCGAATCGTGGCGGAAGAAAGGTTGGGAGAAGTGGCCCGACATCACCCTGGACCGTCTCAACAATCCGTTGTTCGATGCCGCGCGTGTTGCCGCCGGTGAGCGCTGGTTTGCGGAAGCAGCGAAGGCGGAAGCGGCGGCCGGTCATCCGTTTCTCCGCTACACCGTCGGCGGTGTTCCTCCCGATGACGAACAACGCCACTCCGCGCCGGAGACCGACTCAGCGATGAACGCCATCGGCACCTACGGCGGGCTCTCGTTCATCATCGAAGCGGCGGCACGCGACGGCAAGGATGCCGTCGTGCACGAGTTGGGAAAGCGCGTCGACGCCTATCTCGTGCTCTTCCGCATGTTCGTCAACGGTGACGGACATCGCGCCGAAGATCGTGCAGCGATCCGGGCGGCGCGCGAAAAGAAACTGCCGCCGTTTCTGCCGGTCAACTATCCGTGGGTCAACGTCGGAGGAAAGGTCACGCGCGTTCCGGTGACGGAGACCGCCACGCGGCGGACGATCGAGGTGCCGACCGCGAACATGATGACGGCGGTCGCGATCAAGAAAAGCGTCACGACGCCGGTCGCCTACGCCGTCGAGCCGCGCGCCGCTGCCGTGATCGGAGCATTGCTCGATCGTCACGCCATTCCGTACGAGACGCTGACTACGCCTCGCAGCTTCGAAGTCGAAGCCTGCACGCTTCTGCGTCTCGAAGATCAGTTCGATGACGTCTACTCCCGCTACGAAGGACGTCAGATCAGCCGCGTCGAACCGCTGTCGCCGCGCGAGCTGCCGGCGGGATCGTTGCTCGTTCCGTTGCGCGGCGAGAGCGCGATGCGTGCGGCCCTCGTCCTCGAACCGGCATCGCTGTACGGCATCTACCAATACAAGAATTTCCGGACGCTGGTTGGTTCCGACGGCGCGCTTCCGGTCCTGCGCGTCATGCGCTGAAAGGCGGACATGAACGAATCAGGCTCGAACATCCGCGCACTCGCTGAACGCTCGACCGGCGCAATCGATCAAATCGAATTGCGGACGGTACGCCTGCCGTTCGTGAAGCCGTTTACGATCAGCTCCGCCACCTGGACCGTGAAGGAAGCGCTCCTGCTTCGCATCGATAGCGACGGAATCACCGGCTGGGGCGAGTGCGTCGCCGATCCCGATCCGTATTACGCCTCCGAGACCACGACCACCGCGTATCACGTCATCAAAGACTTTCTGCTCCCGGTCGTCGAAAGCGGCATCACCCTGGCGGAATTGGAGAGCCGGTTTCAACGCGTGCGCGGTCACCGCATGGCCAAAGCCACGATCGAAAATGCGTTGATCGACCTCATCGCCCGCCGCGAAGGACTCCCGCTCCACGAGATCCTCGGCTTTCCGCGCCGGCCGATTCCGTCCGGCATCAGCATCGGTATCCAGGAGACCGCCGCGGAGCTGATCGATGCCGTCGCCGAGGCGATCGCCATCGGCTATCACCGCGTGAAGATGAAGATCAAACGCGGCGCCGACGTCGAGATGGTGCGCGCCGTACGCAAGCGGTTCCCCGGCGTTCCGCTGATGGCCGACGCGAACGGCGACTATTCAATCGACGACGCGGAGCACCTTCACCAGCTCGATCAATACAACCTGATGATGATCGAGCAGCCGCTCTCGTACAGCGACATCTACGGCAATTCGATCCTCCAACGCAGCCTCTCTACGCCGCTCTGTCTCGACGAATCGATCCACGATCTCGCCGACGCCCGCGCCGCCATCGCCCTCGGCAGTTGCCGCATTCTCAACATCAAGCAAGGCCGCGTCGGCGGCCTGATGGAAGCCCTTCGCATCGCAGACTTCGCGGCCTCGCAAAACATCCCGGTCTGGTCCGGCGGCATGGACGAAACCGGCATCGGCCGCGCCGTCAACATCCACCTGCAGACGTCTCCCTCCTTCACGCTTCCCGGCGACACTTCCGAGACCCGCCTCTACTTCCACGAAGACATCATCGATCCGCCCGTCACCCTCGACGAGCAAGGCTTCATCGCCGTCCCCGAAGGGCCAGGAACCGGCGTGCGGATCAACGAAGAGATTCTGAAGAAGGTCACCTTGCAGACAGAGCGTCTGCGTTGAGTCTGCGGCGAACAGGCCAACCCGCGCCGGGTGGCGTTCCTGCACGGCGGGTGCTGCTACAGTACGGCCATGGTGCCGCTTGCCCGCCGGATGCTTTTCCGTGACCGCGGCCGCCTCCTCGTTACCGTCACCGGACTGGGCTCGACCGTTTCGCTGATCCTGTTCCTTCTCGCCGTATACGACGGGGTCCGCGATGGAACGACCAACTACGTCCGCACGGCCGTCATCGACCTGTGGGTCTGCCAGAAAAACGCGAACAATCTCATCAAGAGCTCATCGTTCGTGCCCGCTTCACGAGCCGGCGAGATCAGCGGGATACCGGGAGTCCTTGGAGCTGCACCCCTCATGCGCATCATCACGCGGGCGCGCATCAGCCAACGGGATACCTCCACTCTTTTCATCCTTGCCTTCGACCCGCGTACTCGGATCGGGGAGCCGGCTTCCGTCGCGGAAGGGACGCCGCGTCTGGCGCGGCACGAGATCATTCTCGACCGATCGTTCGCGCAGAAGTACGGCCTCGCCATCGGCTCCGTCCTGCATATTCAGGAAACACCGTTCCGCGTCGCAGGCATCAGCGAAGGCACGAATGCGCTCCTTGCCCAGTTCGCCTTCGTCCGGATCGACGACGGCGAAGAGCTCCTCGGCATCCCCGGCATCGCCAGCTTCATTCTGGTCCGGCTCGCCCCGGGCGCCAATGTCCGGCAGGTGAGCGACGCCGTCCGCCGGCTCGATGACAGACTGACCGTCTTCACACGCGACGAGTTCGTCGCCAACAACCTCGCCGAGATCCAGACAGGTGTCCTGCCAATCTTCGGGGCCATCATCGTCTTCGGCGCAATCGTCTGCGGGCTGGTGATTGCGCTGATGCTCTACAGCTCCGTTCTCGAGCGTCGCGAGGACTACGCCACCCTCAAGGCTCTCGGCGCCTCGCAGCGGTATCTGCTGCGGCTGATCGTGGTGCAGTCGATTGCCGGCTCGCTCAGCGGATTCGTCTGCGGCTTGATCGTGACGGCTGCAACGACGCCGGTCCTGCTCCACTTCGCGCCGTCGGTTACGGTTCATTACACGCTCCCGGCCGGATTGATCGTATTCGCGGGCTCGATCTTGATCAGCGTCCTCGGTGCGGCCGTTCCGATCCAGCTTCTGCGCCGTATCTATCCGGCAGAGGTCTTCCGGGCATGAGCGGCGTCACGATCGCGGCGACTCGTCTGTCGAAGTCGTACGTGGGTGCCTCGACCGTCACCGCAGTCGTTGAGGCATCGCTCGAGATCCAAGCCGGTGAGGTGGTGCTGATCAGCGGCCCGAACGGGAGCGGCAAGACCACACTGCTGGCGATGCTCGGCGGATTGCTGCAGCCCTCGAGCGGCACGGTCACTCTCGATGGCAAGGACATCCACGCGCTGCCGCCGAGAAGCCTTCCGGCGTTCCGGTTGCGGCACATCGGGTTCGTGTTTCAGGCCTTTCGCCTGATCGAGGAGCTTACGGCGCGCGAGAACGTGGAGCTCGTCCTGGAGATGGCTGGTGCGCCGGATGCCGCGCATCGTGCCGCGGCGCTGCTTGAGGAAGCCGGCATGACTAGGCGTGCAGACCGCCTGGCTCGCAATCTGAGCAGTGGCGAGAAGCAGTGTTTGGCGATCGCGCGCGCACTGGCGAACGATCCGGCCGTGATTCTTGCCGACGAGCCGACTGGCAGTCTCGACTCCCGAGCGGGAGAGCTGGCGATGCGGCTTCTGGGCGCCGCGGCAAGAACACGAGGGAAGGCGGTGGTGATCGTCAGTCACGACCCCCGGATCGAGAAGCACGCCGGCCGCGTGCTGCGCATGGTTGACGGGAGGCTCTGCTGATCGGTCATCCCTCGAAAAGGGGCCTGTCTTTCGGAGAGCGTGGAACCCCGGATGAAGCCTGCAAACCACCATGAGGTCGATGTCGCCGGCCTTTTCTTTGCGATCGCTGAACTGGTACGGAAGAGGTTTGTTTCTGCGATTCGCGTTGAAGATCGCGATGATGAGTGATCCAGGCCCTCTGCCTCGGTGACGTCCTCGGAGGATCGATCTGACTCAATCGAAGGGCTGGCCGTACGTCATCGTGTTGAAAACGTTTCGGTACTACCGACCTGATCCATAGTCGTGCTGAGCCTTTGCCTTACTTTTCCGCTGGAACGCTGCGTTGTCAAACTGAAATATGCATTAGTATGGTTGGTCCATGGCGATGACACGGGTCTTAGCACTCGCGGCAATTGCTCTCGTGTCTGTCACCGCCGCCGCCGAAGACCACTTTCCGCTCTGGCTACCGACCACCCATATGTCGGCGGGGTCGTATCCGAAAACGTTCACCGAGGTCAATGGACGTACGGTTTTCTTTGCCAACACGGCCGCAAATGGCCGGGAGCTGTGGTCCACAGACGGTACGCCGGGTGGAACGTTCCTCCTGAAGGATATCTACCCGGGCTGGCGCGACGGCATTCCCTACATGGGCAAGTCGGCCACCGTCCTCGATGGGTTCGCTTACACCGTCACTCAGAACGGCGATGGAATGTTCTTGTGCAAGACCGACGGCACTGTTGCGGGCACAACGCTGATTCCTCTTCCCTGCTCGCCGCCGTGCGGCGTCTACGCTGGAGCACCGGTGACTGGACAAGCCGGTGGCATTCTCTATTTCGTGGGTCCGTCGACGAATAGCAACGCGCTGTGGCGAAGCGATGGTACGCCGGCCGGCACGTCCATGATCAAGGATGGGTTTGTCGATGTACCGGCGCAGATGACGGACGTCGCGGGCTTGTTGCTCTTTACGGCTGCGACATCCTACGGCTCTACGGGTCCTGACACGGAATTGTGGAAGAGCGACGGCACGCCGTCGGGCACAGTTCGCGTTAAGGACATCAAGCCGGGTCCCAGTACTTCGGCGCCTGTGTACCTGACCGCAGTTGGTAACGTACTGTTTTTCGCGGCGGATGATGGCACTCACGGAGCGGAGCTGTGGAAAAGCGACGGTACGGATACGGGCACGGCGATGGTTGCCGACCTCTCTGCGAGTGGCGGTAGTGCG